>NZ_CEYNZH010000011.1:0-115948 GCF_982874595.1 Oceanospirillum sp.
TCGCCATAAAAAGAACCCCCAATGTTGGGTGTCCAACTATTGGGGGTCACTTCAGAAGTCTCCACGGGGCTATTTACGCTAAAGCTAAGATCATTCAGCTTTGCGCCGGATGAGCAACGGCAGCTGATTTGCCAGATGAGCAGGGGGTCGCTCTTTCTCCCTTTGTATCAGCCAAGGGCGTTTTATCCTGCTGCAATAACTTGGGCTGTGTATTTTGTTGCCGATAACGACCAATAATTGACCCCATCACCACAGTAACCAACAGTGAAGCAAACCAGAGCTCTGCCCCGAAAAGTAACAGCCCAATGCTGATAGTAATGGCATCAATCACCAGCAACGCCCAGCCACGATTGACACCCCAGGCCCGCTCCAGATACAGCGCAAGTACCGTAAAGCCACCGGTTGAAGCATTATGCTGAAACAGCGTCACAATACCAAAAGCCATCAGGGCACCGGCAGCCAAGGCCCCCAAAACCGTAGAACCCAGATCCAGAACCACATACCGACCAATCAGGTCAGTCAGCACGCCGATCAGAGTTACCGACAGAGCCGTACGTAAAGTAAAACTCAGACCTTTTTCAAAATACGCCAGAATATAAAACGGCAGGTTGATCACCAGAAACACCTGACCAAACGTAAAATCAGCCAACAGACGGTCACCGATCAGACCGACACCTGTGATACCACCGACCGCAACATGGCTGGACTGTAAAAACAAAATGCCCAGCGCCATCAGAAAACTACCTTCCAGAATACCTAACCCGTTATGTGCATGACGTTTCATTCAGAACTCTCTTTAAACGCAAAGATGAAGCAAGCGCCTGATCTCCCTCAAAAGTATTTTTATCGGGAAAATGACGATTTAAGAAACGGAGTCAGACTCCGCAAAAGCGAAAAAAGAGTGTCAGCTCTGGAAAACACGCTGCTGAAGCTGGGCTTCAGAGAAAAGAAATTCGTTCGGTTTGCTCTTGGCGTTTTTAATCGCCCGAACCGGCGGCAAACGCAGCATAGAACAGCAGCCGCTTAATACCGACGCGTAGGAACATTGGCGGGCCATGCACCAGTTCAAACACATCTGTAAATTAACGGAAGCGCGTATCATCAATGCAAATTCTGCCCTGCTAAGAGGTAGGTTAATATGGCGCGTATTGTACGAGCTTTAACCCCGAGCGCAACAAAGAATACCCTCTCATTTGCTCCGATAACTGGAGAAGCTGTAAATCCCTTACTACGCTAACTAGCCAGCCCGAGTAATACCCGACATCGCCTCTGAATCACTGGCGTGATTCTACTCCTGAGTGGACAGCCGACGGCATCGCCCGGTTAAAGCCATGGGTACGAATAACGCATCAATCGCAGAAGGAACGCTTATGTTTACCCAAAAAGTGACCGGCAAAATCTTCTACCCACTGCGAAACCTATCGATTCAGCGCAAGTTGTTCGGAGGGTTTGGCTTTATCATCTTCTTGCTCTTAATCGTGGCGGCTATCGGCCACCAGACCCTGATTACCGTTGACAGTGAGCACAAGGACCTGAAACAACTGGGCAAAATGGCCACCCTGATGGCCGATGCCCGTATCGCCGAGAAGAACTTTGTGATTCGAGAAAGACCAGCGGCGCTTGAAGAAAACGCCCGTCTGATCGACCAGCTGAAACAGATCGCCCAACAGCGTGCCGCATCGACGACAGACCCCGAAGCCGAAGCCGTGTTAAGAGACATCGCTGACAGCGTAGATGACTATGAGGCTGAATTTATGATTCTGGTCGAAGCAATCCGAAATCGACAGTCGGATGATGCCATCGACACGATTGAAGCCAAACTAACCCGAGAAGCCAGACGCCTGACCAACGCAATCGATCAGTGGTATGACACACGTCAGGCCATGCTGAAAACCAGTGTCGAACAGACCCAATGGATCGTTTTTATTGCCGCAGCCTCAGCCCTGATTATTGGAGCATTGATCGCCAGCGCCGTCACTAAAGCGATCAAAGAACCCATTCACGAGCTACTGGAAGTGATCACTCAACTGGCTGACGGCAACCTGAATCAAAACATCAAAAGCCGCCGTCAGGATGAGCTGGGCACGCTGATGAATGCAACCCAAACCATGATTAACAACCTGCAACAACTGATCGACCGTCTCAGCCAGGGGATTACTCAGCTGGCATCTACCAGTGAAGAACTCTCATTAGTGGCTCAACAGAATACAGAAGCCATTACCGAACAGAAAAACGAAACCGATCAGGTTGCAACCGCCATGACCGAAATGGTCTCCACCGTACAGGAGGTGGCCCATAACGCTGAAAATGCTTCCGATACCGCAGAAGAGTGTGAACGCCTGACTCAGAATGGTGGCAAACTGATCCGTAACAGTATCCAGCAAACAGAAAATCTGGCCAATGAAGTTGAAGAAGCAACCGAATCCATTCTTGAGCTAAAAGCTCAAAGTGACCAGATCAGCACCGTACTGGACGTTATCGCCGGCATTGCCGAGCAAACCAACTTATTAGCTTTGAACGCAGCCATTGAGGCCGCTCGTGCCGGTGAAGCCGGTCGTGGCTTTGCCGTTGTCGCTGATGAGGTTCGCACACTCTCCCAGAAAACCCAGGAATCTACAGAACAGATTGAGAGCCTGATCACCAACCTGCAAAAAACAGCAGAGCAAACTGCCAACAAGATGATGCACAGCTCTGAGCTGGCGAAATCCACAAAGGAACCCGCATTGGAAGCCCGAACCGCCTTCAACTCTATCACGGAAGCGGTTCAGCAGATTCAGGCAATGAATCAACAGATTGCAGCCGCTGTCACTCAGCAGGGAGCCGTGGCAGAGGATATCAACCGCAGTATTATCACCGTCTCACAATCGGCAGATATGACAGCAACGGCCAGTGAACAGACACTGCAATCCAATCAGGAGCTGAGTCGCCTGGGAGTGGACCTGCAGGACTTGTCGTCTAAGTTTAGATTGGCGTGAATTACACAGAGACGGCTAGCAGTTGCAGGGAATCGATAACGGTCATAGATACAAGACCGGGTTTAGTCGGTTGCCTGCATCGGCACCATGCTTAACAGCGCCGAGCGAACCCGCTCAACACTCAGATCGTGAATACAGGGATCAGTGGCTTTGTTTTTATGCTGGCGGCAAATCAGGTCGTTACAGGGCTGACAGGTACGGTCACTACGGACCGTTTGTACCTGAACCCGTTGGGGGGTGGACTGATGGCTCTGCTGGTCATGATCCTGCGGAATCACGACATCCAACTCACCACGGCCTCTTAGCATAACCAGCGGGTGGTTCAGGGCCAGGCAGAGCTGACTGTAGAGGGTTTCCTGCGCCAGAACAGCCCGACTCAGCGCCAGCAGATCCAACTTGTCATCCCAGGCCAGTCGGCCACAGAGGTTGCTGACCTCCATCTGACGCTCATGATCCAGTCCGGCACAGATCTGCTCACAGAAAGCCTGCTCGCTGCGGGGTGCGATCAGCCAGATCTGCCACCCCTGATCGATCAGTTGTTCCGCCAGTTTTGTCCAGCGCTCAGCTGGCCAACGTTGCCCCATCGCAAGATCACCACCGGGGCAGAACACCATGGCAGGTCGCTCCTGATCCAGATAGTGCGCCTTAATCTGCGCGCGAGCGTTATCCGGGTCGGTAAACAGCTGAGGTTCTAATGGTTCATCACTCATCTCGCCATGATCATCAGCCAGAGCCAGATAACGACTGCGGCGGGTAGGGAATTTCCCGGCAGGCATCCAGCGGGCATCATTGATCAGCATAAATCGCAAACGACCTAAAGAGCCGCTGCGGCGCTCAATACCGGCCATCCAGGGAACCAGTGATGGTTTCCAGCGAGTGGTAAAGACCAGAGCCTGATCAAAGGGTTCGAACTCTTTTTGCCACTCTTCCAGCTGACGACCGGCAATCCAG
Source organism: Oceanospirillum sp. (assembly GCF_982874595.1). Lineage (NCBI taxonomy): Bacteria > Pseudomonadati > Pseudomonadota > Gammaproteobacteria > Oceanospirillales > Oceanospirillaceae > Oceanospirillum > Oceanospirillum sp. Next base: position 3,927 of record NZ_CEYNZH010000011.1, read on the forward strand.
AACAGCTTACCGGCGGCATCAGCATCGGGCAGGGTCAACAGATCATCCAGACCGACCAGGCGACGGGCCAGTGAATGCAGGTGTGCGGGTGCCATAAGGCTGATGCGACACTCCCGGTGTTTGCGGATCAGACGCTGGATAACACATTGCACATCCAGTAACGCATCCGGGGTTTCATCAGCAATCAGCAGAATTTTCATGACAGGCTCATTTCGCTTGCAGGAGTGAAGGATCACAGCATATTACTGCCCAAGGCAGCTTTTACAAGGGGGCATACTTCGACAAATGATCTGGATCGGGTCACGGGGTAATCATCACAACAGGCCGCGTTTAATTTGAACGCTTAACCAGCCAGGCAGCCATTTGTGTTAATGCCTGTGCGTTATCGATCTCGCTGATCGATTCAATGGCACAGTAATAATGTCGGTACAACTGCTCCGTTGCCCCCTGTCGCCCAAGACAACGAACAAACGTGGAAGCCTGATTCTGTGCATCCAATTGTGCAGGTTTGCCCAGCGTGGCCTCATTAGACTCCACATCCAGCAGGTCATCTTTTATCTGGAAGGCGATCCCCAGATGGTAAGCGAACCGCTGCAGACTAGCGATATGCCCCTCAGACTGTCCGGTGAGAAGGGCTGGCAGCACCAGCGCACTCTCAATAGCGTAAGCCGTTTTCTTCAGGCTGATCTCTTCCAGCGCCTCAAGTGTTAAAGCGTTACCCTGCGCCTCCAGATCCAGCCATTGGCCATGACAGATCTTCTGGCTGAGCTGGCTGGCGTATTCCAGAGATTTCAGCAGATGCTCTGCTTTAAACTGTCCCATACCCGCATGAACTTCTACCGCTTTCAGGATCAGGTTGACGGCAGAGATCTCAGCTTTGGCTTCACTCTGCAAGTGCTGATGTAAGGTCGGCTTGCCCCGACGCAGGTCAGAATTATCCTGACTGGGTTTATCATCCAGAATCAGCGAAGCGGTGTGCATATATTCAATAAAGCGCACCACAGGAGCAATCTGATCAAAGGACAGTCCCAGACAATCCTTGCTGTAGAGAGTGCATAACACGCCCCGAAAGTATTTACCGCCAGCGGACAGCGAATAGTTTGCGGCGTCTTCGAGCGGGTTCCCGGCGTTGAGGGGCAGCTGTTTACCGATCTGCGCCTGAATCCCTTTAATGCGCTGTTCTAACGCACCAAAACCCTGCTGTTGATTCTGTGCATCCTGCAGTTGCTGTTGCAGCTGGGTACTGAAAAACTTATCTAACCAGCCCATTTCCAATGGCAGTTCAAGCGCAGCCCGTACAGACTGTTGAATGGGTTTAAGTTCCGGGCAGTCCTGTGTTAAGCGCGCCATTCGCTCAGAAAATCCGGCCTTACCAAGCGTCTCTAACAGCGACTTGTGGCTGTTGATGCAGCGCTTTATCAGAAGTTTTCGGGTCTGAGAATCTCCCCGATAGCATCGGTAGATCAGGTGGTGCAGCAACGACCAGTACAACCGATAAGGATGAATGCCCTGGTAGGTTCTGTTCTGGTAGATCAGAGCAACAAACGGGGTGATATTGCCCTCCTGATAATCCAGATCCACATCTTTAAGATCATCATGCAGTTGGTTAAATAATCCGAAGTACTGGTAGTTGCCCAGAGTAACCTGATTAGAGACCAATGCATCGGCCAGAATACGGGAGCGGCTCGATTTATTAATCATCCCCAGCCATACCGGCCCGGCATCGGCCTGCTGGGATTTCAGAAAAATATAGGCCTGATCCAGAAAGGCCTGAAAATGATCGCCCTGCTGTTGCTGAATAAAAACAAAGGCTTCCGCCAGCTCATCAAAAACGTAATTGAGCCACTGACCCGGCTTGTCTGCCTGACATTGACCCGCTTTGCCATCATCCGGTTTATGAACGACACCCTGCAGAATGGATGTTTCAAGAGCCTGATTAAAACGGGCCTGCTGATCCGTTGTCAGTACCTGAGAATCCTGCAGATCATCAATCAGCGGATACGTCAGGCCGTAGTAGTACCCCAGGCAGATCGCCTGCTCAAAATCAGCATGCTCACCTTTACTTTGCCACTCGTTCATCAGCACACCGGCGACAACTTTCAGCAGCTTGCGCAGGCCCTGATGAGCTGCCAGTGCTTCCGGCAGTTCCTGCTTCAGGCGATAAATTTTAGCCGACAGCCAGATAAAGGCCCTCTCAGCCTGATGTTTTTTTGCCCAGCGAAAACCGTGCAGCATCATATCAGGGGTGTCTGTCGGGTCAGAATTCTCCGAAACACGGGCAAGTCGTTTTGCTAAATCATCGGTCAGATAGTCGATCTTCTCGGCAACGTCTGTCTGGTTGAGGTCGAGATCCAGATCCCGGACATACAGATAGGCCAGAGATTCCTGCAGGTAGCGCCTGAGTTGTTTCTCACGGACCAGCTTTTTAATAAAAGCCGGACTGTTAAAAAAGCTCAGTTTATGTGCCAATGAAACCTTAGGTGCATTCTGACTCCAGTGACGGATATCCTCGGCAAGGCGCGTGAACGTTTGGGGGTTTTGGCTATCGGCCAACAGGGTATCCAGAAAGCACTGCGCCTGTTCCTGAGCGCGGGCAAAGCCCTGTATCCTACTTGGGTTTGTCATGTTTCGGGCTCTGAGTCCTGTTTACGGGCGTCAAAATGATGATGAGGGTTAAGGTATGATTCATTATGCGGATCACAGTAATAACATCGATGCCGGATAGCAACTCATAGGCTGCGGCCAAACAGGTAGCACCCGCAACAGGCCGTTGTTGCATTTTGTTCTGACAAAACATCAGGCTCTTAGAAAACAGTTGTGGCAACGCCGCTCAGGGAAAGCGATGAAAAAACACCTTATCAACTACTTCAACAATATTGCTGATCAGAAATGGCTCTACCCGGCGCTGTTTGTTTTTTCCTTTCTGGAATCCACGATTGTTCCGATCCCGCTGGAATTTGTACTGGTGCCGCTAATGCTGCAAGCCTCAACTAAACGCATCTGGTTGCTGGCAGGCATCGCGCTGTTGGGTTTTCTGGCCGGAGCTACCCTGGGTTATTTCAGCGCCGTGCATTTGCTGGATCAACTGGAACCCTGGTTGCTGCAGTCGCAGGAAAGCCAGCAATATTATCAGGCTGCTTTGACCGAGATGGAGGAAAATGGTTTCTGGTATCTGCTGACGGTGGGCATAACCCCCTTGCCGACCCAGATCGCCATGCTGGCGGCAGGCAGTACCGCCTTTCCCTTTGCGCTGTTTCTGCTGGCGATGCTGGTGACCCGCTCCATTCGCTATTTTTCTATCGCCTGGGTGATGAGCCTTTGGGGTAAGTCCGGCTATCGCTGGCTGAAAGCGCATAAATCAAGAGCACAAAAACTGGCGTTGCTGCTGCTTGTTATTTTTGCGCTCTATAAACTTATCCTCTGAGGTTTTAGCGCTTAAAACACAAAACCGGGAGCGCAAAACCAGAAGCGCAAAAAAATACCCGCTGTGTTGTCACAGCGGGTATTGTCGGTCAGGCTAAACCCGTCAATTAAGCCTTCACCGGAGCCAGCCATTCAGGGTGCTCGGCTCGTTTGCCGGTCACCTGATCAAAGTAGAGACTCTGCAGTTTCTCGGTAATCGGGCCACGACGGCCGGTGCCGATCTGACGACCATCCAGCTCACGGATCGGCAGTACTTCGGCCGCAGTACCGGTGAAGAAGGCTTCATCCGCGATATAAACCTCATCACGGGTGATACGCTTTTCGATCACATCCAGACCCAGCTCCTCTTTTGCCAGCTCGATCACGGTGCGACGGGTGATACCGTCCAGACAGGAGGTCAGTTCCGGGGTATAGATCTTGCCGTCACGAATGACAAAGATATTCTCGCCGGAACCTTCCGCCACATAACCTTCGTTATCCAGCAGCAGGGCTTCTTCACAACCGCTACGCAGGGCTTCTGACAGCGCCAGCATAGAGTTCATGTAGTTGCCGTTGGCCTTCGCCTTGCACATGGTGATGTTCACATGATGGCGCGTGTAGGAAGAGGTCTGCACCTTGATGCCCAGCTCTTTTGCTTCCGGTGACATATAAGACGGCCACTCCCAGGCGGCGACCATCACATGCACTTTCAGGTTGTCTGCACGCAGCCCCATACCCTCAGATCCGTAAAACACCATAGGGCGTAGGTAGGCGTGATCCAGATTGTTGTCACGCACGGCAGCCAGCTGAGCTTCGTTCAGCTCCTCTTTGCTGAAAGGAATCTGCATATCCAGAATATGAGCCGAACGGAACAGACGATCGGTGTGCTCCTGCAGGCGGAAAATCTGCGCGCCCTTGTCGGTTGCATAAGCCCGGACACCTTCAAAACACCCCATACCGTAGTGCAGGGTGTGAGTCAGTACATGTACTTTTGCATCTTTCCAGTCCACCATCTGGCCATCTAACCAGATCAGACCTTCACGTTCGGCCATAGACATATCGGATTTCCTTCAGCGTTTGGGTTGTTTTTTTATTTTAAATTGCTGTTTTGTTTTCGAATCATTATTCCGCGTTCAAGCTTCAGTATAAGAGGCTTTACGCCACCGGGCGGTCAGCTTTCCAGCAGACTCTGCCAGATGCGGGTCACGTTCGCTCGGTGATCGGTAAACTGATCCGCAGACACCACACTCGGTACCTTCTGCATAGAAGCATCATGGGCGGCCTGACGGTACACCAGATAAGCCTCGCTCAGCTGGGCGACCTGCTCAGGCGTTAACAGGCCCACCTGTTCAACCGTCTCCAGAATACGCATGTTATCGGTCCACTGCAGCAGTTCAGGATGTTCACTGCTGAAGCGTAGTACACAGTACTGGGCGATAAACTCAATATCTACCATACCACCGGCATCCTGCTTCAGATGGAAGCTAGTGTGCGTACCGGTCGCATCCGGTTTGGAACCCAGATTGTCCCGCATCTTAATACGCATGGAGACAACGTCTTCCTTCAGCTGATTCAGGTCGCGCGCTTCAGTGAGAATTTCGGCACGCACCTCAGCAAACTTATCAGCAACCTCAGGACTACCGGCCACAACACGGGCGCGCACCAAAGCTTGTTTCTCCCAGGTCCAGGCTTCTTTCTGCTGATAATCCCGGAAGGCTTTTACGGAGCTGACCAGCAGGCCGGAATTACCGGACGGACGCAGACGCATATCCACCTCATACAGCTGGCCGGATGGCGTCAGGGTGTTCAGAATATGAATAATCCGCTGCCCCAGACGGGTGAAGAAGACGCCATTGTCGATGCTCTTCTTGCCCTTGCTGTCACCATCGGTCACGCCCTGAGAGGCGGCATCATGCAGGAACACCAGATCCAGATCCGAGCCGTAACCCAGCTCGATCCCCCCCATTTTGCCGTAACCGACAATGACAAAGGACGGGTCACAGGGAGCACCATCCTCTTTCGCCGGTACACCGTATTTATCGGTCAGGGTTTTCCATGCCATCTGCAGCACATATTCCAGCACCGCTTCCGCAATATAGGTGAGGTAATCACTCACCTTCATCAGATGGCGGGTCTGGTTGATATCCGATGCCGCCACACGCAGTACGTGAGCACGCTTGAAGTAGCGCAGCGCTTCCATCTGCGCTTCTTCATCTTCTTCCGGCAGACGCAACATCTGCTGGCGAAGATCATCACGCAGCAGCTCAATATCTGCCGGTGTATATAGGGTGGCGGGATTGAGCAGCTCATCCAGCAGGATCGGGGTTTTCGCCAGATGCTCGGCAATCCATGGACTGGCAGAACAGAGCTTAACCAGCTGCTTGAGGGCGCTTGGGTTCTCCATCAGCAGCACAAAGTAAGCACTTCTTCGCAGTACGGCTTCCACCAGCAGCAGAGTACGCTCCAGCGTCTGGGATGGCGTACCGCATTCGGTCACCGCCTGCAGCAGCATTGGCATAAAAACTTCCAGACGCTCACGACCTTCCCGCTGTAATCCCTGAACGACCCGGCTGTTACGCAGGCTGTCCAGTCGGCGATAGGTGGTTTCGGCATCTTCAAAGCCCTGCTCTTCCAAGAGACGGGCACCGGCCTCGGGATCGTATTCGCCTTTCCAGAGCGCACCGAGTTCTGCGCTCTGACTGTCGTCCTGCTCCTCTTCATCTTCGGGAGCGGCAATCACATTGGCGAAGTGTTTACTGACTTTGCCCCGCTCCAGCTCCAGACGGGCCTCGAAATCCTGCCAGTTATCGAAGTTCATGATGTAGGCCATACGCAGGCGCGGGAAATCATCTTCCGGCAGCGTCTGAGTCTGCTGATCCGCAACGCCCTGCAGGGCATGTTCAGCGTTGCGCAGGAAGAGATAGCCTTCCAGCAGCTCATCGGTCACTGCCTGAGGAATCAGGCCAAGGCCGCTGATGATCGGCAGCACTTTGCGGATCGAGCGTTCCTGCAGTTCGGTATCCCGACCACCACGGATCAGCTGGAACACCTGGGTAATAAACTCCACCTCACGGATACCGCCGGGGCCGAGTTTTACGTTAGTGATCAGTCCCTTACGGCGCACCTCACGGTTGATCATCGCTTTCATATCCCGCAGAGATTCGATAGCGGAGAAATCCACATACTTGCGGTAAACAAAGGAGTTCAGTTCTTCCAGCAGCGCGTTACCGCCTTCGATATCACCGGCGATAATACGCGCCTTGATCATGGCGTAGCGTTCCCACTCCCGCCCCTGATCGTGGTAATATTCCACCATGGCGTTATGGCTCAGCGCCAGCGATCCGCTTTGACCATAAGGGCGCAGGCGCATATCCACACGGAAGACAAAACCATCCACGGTATTAGCATCCAGCGCGGCAATCAGCTTCTGACCGAGGCGGATAAAGAAATCCTGATTATCCAGCGAGCGACTGCCACCCTGTGTCTGGCCATGTTTCGGGAAGCAGAATATCAGATCGATATCGGAAGAGAGATTCAGTTCGCAGGCACCCAGCTTGCCCATGCCGATGACCGACATACGCTGGGGTTGTGGCTCGCAGCCCTCCTCCGCTTTGGAGTGCGGGGTGCCCCACTTAGGTGTATAAAAATCGTACAGCCAGCTCAGAGCTTCATCGGTACAGATATCCGCCAGATGGCTCAGCTCTGCGGTGGTCTGCCACATGTTGGTCGTGAAAGAGAAATCACGCCAGATAATGCGCATCATCATCTGACGGCGGAACTGACGCAGCGCCCGGTGCAGGTCATTTTCAGCGGCACAGTTTGCCAGCTTGGCCTGCAGAATCTCCCGCATCTGAGCCGCACTCAGAGACTCCGTGAACCAGCCTTTTTCCAGCATCTCCGCCAGCAGGTATGGAAAGCGCAGGGCGCTATCGACCACGTATTCGCTGCAGACGACGATCTTGTCGGCAAAGGGCAGCCCTTTAAGACCGTCAAACAGCTCAGGCTCCAGTCCATCCTGTAGTTTTTGCCACTGCTGATCCGAGGTGGATTTCAGATTTTCAGGCAGTTGTTGTGGGGGCTGTTGCGGGATGGATGATGTCATGGTGATTCCTTTATAGACCTAACATGAGCCGGAAGCTCGAAACCCGGACGCACCGGGTAACAATATCAAGATACCGGACAATAACCGGACAATGGCATCGGACAATAAGAGTCCCGTTTTACCAAAAACGACTGATCAGAATGCTGCCCCATGTCACGCCGGCAAAGACCAGTGCGACAAAGACGCCTGCAGAGCCGATATCCTTCGCGCGGCCGGACAGCTCATGATGCTCCGGGCCGATACGATCCACTACGGCTTCAATGGCGGAATTGACCAGTTCGGCAACCAATACCAGCACACAGCAGCCGATCAGCAGCAGACGCTCAACCAGGGTTTCACCGAGAAAAACTGCCGCCGGAAAGAGAATAACGCAAAGCGCCACTTCCTGACGGAAAGCCGCTTCGTTGATAAAGGCCGCTTTCAGGCCTTTCATGGAGTAACGGGTGGAGTGAATAAGGTGTGTCAGACCGGTATGACCTGGTTTCATGCTGCTTTTTTCCTAAGCAATGGAAGCTGGTTTTCCAGATAACGGAGCATTTTGCTCTAGAAAACAGATTACGCACATAGCTGACTCGATAGCTTATCCAAAACATTTAACAAACGCTAACCTTGAGCTCAAAACCATATAGGAAGCTAACGCAGGATATAAAAGACGCTTTTGTTGGGCACCTTTCCGTTGAAATCTCTTTGCGGTGTGTATAATGCTTGCGCCTGTTTCTCTGAAGAAACAATAAATACATGGCGAGAAAATAATAATTCCTAAGATAAACAGTGAGTTAAAAATACCCGACCCGTTCACTACAAAGGACCTTAAAAAATGGCTCAGACCATATCACAAGGCTTTTTACGCAACTTTCTTGGCAGTTCGCCGCTTTGGTATAAGAAAGTCATTCTTGCTTTTCTGATCATTAATCCGATTCTCTTCTTTCTTCCTGCATTTGGCCCGTTCTTTACCGGCTGGCTACTGATTGTTGAATTTATCTTCACTTTGGCAATGGCCCTCAAATGCTACCCACTGCAACCCGGTGGTTTGCTGGCAATTGAGGCGATTGTCATAGGCCTGGCCTCACCGGAATCTGTGATGCATGAGGTTGAAGGCAACCTGGAGGTGATACTACTGCTGGTCTTTATGGTGGCGGGTATCTACTTTATGAAGCAGTTGCTGCTGTTTGCCTTTACCAAGATTCTGCTGGGCGTACGCTCAAAACCTATCCTGTCACTACTGTTCAGCATTACGGCAGCACTCCTGTCCGCTTTCCTTGATGCGCTGACCGTCACGGCGGTAGTCATCAGTATCGGTGTGGGCTTCTACTCGGTGTATCACAAGGTTGCTTCCGGCAAGCAGTTCAATCAGGAAAGCCATGACAACGGTAATGATGGCTCGCTGAATGAGCAGCACCAGAGCGATCTGGAAGAGTTCCGGGCCTTTCTCCGCAGTCTGCTGATGCATGCCGCAGTGGGCACCGCGCTGGGTGGTGTTTGTACTCTGGTGGGCGAGCCGCAAAACCTGTTGATTGCCAAAGTGGCGGGCTGGAACTTTGGCCAATTCTTCACCCGTATGGCACCGGTCACTATGCCGGTTCTGGTTATCGGTCTGATCACCTGTATTGTGCTGGAGAAAACCAAAACCTTCGGTTACGGGGCAAAGCTGCCGGACTCGGTTCGTCAGATTCTGGAAGACTTTGACAAACATCAGACCGAAAAACGTACCGGTAAAGACAAAGCCGCTTTGATCGTTCAGGCGGTTACGGCATTTTTTCTGATCTTTGCACTGGCATTCCATATTGCAGAAGTCGGCCTGATTGGTCTGGCCATTATCGTGATTCAGACGGCCTTTAACGGCATCACGGAAGAGCATCAGATCGGCCATGCCTTTGAAGAGGCCCTGCCGTTTACCGCGCTGCTGGTGGTCTTCTTCTCTGTGGTTGCAGTAATCCATGAACAACACCTGTTCCACCCCTTTATCCACATGGTGCTGAGCCTGGAAACCCATCAACAACCCGCCATGCTCTTTATCGCCAACGGTGTTTTGTCAGCTATCAGCGATAACGTGTTTGTGGCGACGGTTTATATCTCGGAGATCAAGTCTGCACTGGATGCCGGTGAGATCACCCGTGAGCACTTCGATGTGCTGGCCGTTGCGGTGAATACCGGTACCAACCTTCCCAGTGTGGCAACGCCAAACGGGCAGGCTGCCTTTCTGTTCCTGCTGACCTCGGCTATTGCTCCTCTGATCCGTCTTTCCTATGGTCGCATGGTGTTGATGGCACTGCCTTACACCATCGTGATGTCTGCCATGGGCCTGTATGCCGTTGTTTACTGGGTGCACTAAAGCACCGGTAAACGATAATAATGCCGGCAGACCTTAAGGTTTGCTTTTGCTCCCATAAAAAACGCTGCTGTTTTTGTAACCGCAGCGTTTTTTATTTTCTGCTTATAAATCAAAGCTTAGCAATTCAGCTCCCGTTCTATCTCCCGGCTTCTCCGCCCGTTCTTACATTTCAACCTTAGTCTTACCCTTGCCTCATTCAAACGTATGTTTTAAATTCGTTAACCCTTGATCAGGGTCAATACGGAAAAACCTTCGCTTTCCCCAGAAAACCCTGACAACCGCCAGATCAGAAAAAAACCGACTCAAAACAACAATAAAACCGGAGCCACCATGACACTCTCTCAGCTTACCGAACGTTTTATCCCGGATAGCCTGCGACAGGATCAGGACCGACTGATTCATGCCCGAACCGTTGTCACCGTTGCCCTGCTGGCCGGAGTTATCGCACCGGTATTTGCCATCAGCTACTTCAAGAATCATCACTCGGCCATGGGCTGGGGCATTCTTTTGGGTAGCGCAGGTCTTCTGCTTGGCCCGGTTATATTGCGCATGACGGCACGGGAGCGCCTGGCAGCCGAAAGCGTCATCAGCTGTATGTATGCCATGGTGGTCTGGATGCTTTACGTAAATGGTGGCGTCATGTCGAGCAGTGCGCCCTGGATAGCTTCAATCCCCTTTGCCGCGATTTTCATCGCCGGGCGCGGATCCGGTTATTTCTGGTCCGTGGTCAGCCTTGGCACCATTGCCGCCTTTCTGTTTATCCATCAGACAGGTACTCCGCTGCCGGAATCTCCTATTCCTGAAAGTATGATACCGACCCAACAGGCTAAATCCCTGATCGGTATGAGTCTGATTGTAATCGTGCTGGCCCTGGCCTTCGATAAGGCCAAATCACAGGGCTTTGCTCAGCTGGAAACCGCCCGTAAGGCCAGCGAACAAAGCGAGCAGCGCATCGCTGAGATTTTGGCTCAGGTCACCTCATCCGTGCATCAGGCCGAGAATGTCAGTCGGGATGTGACCTCAAGCGCTCAGCGCATCGCTCAGACCATGCAGCAACAGAATCAGGCGGTAGGCAGTATGGTGGATGAAGCCGATAAGATCGTGACCGATGTTTGTCAGCAGGCCAGCGATGCCGAGATCGCCGCCACCACCGCTAAGAAAACCGGTACTGAAGCGACCGAAGGCGGCACGGTGATGAACGATGCGGTCAGCAAACTGAACCGTGCAACCGCAGTGATTATGACCGCCGCCGAGCGACTGGAAACACTGGAACAGAGCAGCAACGAGGTGAACTCTATCGTGGTGATGATTCACGATATCGCCGAGCAAACCAACCTGCTGGCCCTGAATGCCGCTATTGAGGCCGCTCGCGCCGGCGAACAGGGGCGTGGCTTCGCCGTGGTAGCCGATGAGGTTCGGAGTCTGGCAGAACGCACCCGAAATGCGACACAGGATATCAGCGGAAAAATCCGCCTGATCGTCGATGGCACTGAAGCGGCAGTAGCGGCCATGCGTGAAGGCAGTGAGGAGGTTCAGCTGGGCCAGAGCCATGCTCAGGCCGCTCAGGAACAGATTCAGGCAATTATTCAGGATACCTGCCAACTGGGGCAGCAGATGGAGCACTTATCCGCGACCGGGCAGCAACAGCAAACCACCTTTACCCATTACACGGAAGAGATCCGCACCATCGGACAACAGGTACTGCAACTGACAGATGAAACCCGCCAGATTCAGAGCAATATCGAACAACTCGACCAGATTATGGGTGAGCTAAGTCAGTCGGTCAGAGAGTTTGAGAAGGTATAAGCATTGTGGGCTAGGTTTTCTCGCCAAGAAAGGCAAAATATTGCAATATGAAACGCATGCCATGATCTTGTTCAGCTCCATGGATGGTCGACATCAAAGGAAAAAATCTTGCCATGCAAAAAATTGCTACCCTCAGTTGCCTGCTTATTCTTTCTGCTTGCAGTGAAAGCGAGGAAGAATCTATTTTCTCCGGCAGTTCAACCCTAAATAACGGTCGTGATACAGAGGTCTGCAATGCCATCAGTTATGCAAAACAAAAAAATAATACGTCAGGAAAAGACCCCCTATTGGCATATCAATGGCATATCCTCAACAACAGTAGCCCAGGGCTAATAAAGCAGGATGTTAACCTCCAATATTCACTTTGGAATGAAGTCACAGGGTCTGGTATAAAAGTGGCCGTTATTGATAGCAGCATCGATTACAACCATCCGGACTTACAATCTAATCTCGACTTGGTCAACTCATGCCAATTCGGAACATCGCCTTCTGGCGGGCACGCAACGTCAGCAGCAGGATTGATCAGCTCGGTTAAAGATAATGCCCTGGGAGGATCTGGTGTTGCCCCTGATAGCCAAATTCAAGGCTTTAACACTCTGGATGTGGATCCCACAGTTTTAAACTGGGAGACCTCGTTATCAACTGCCAGCTCCCGAAATCGCGATATTGATGTCTTTAACATGAGCTTGGGCTATCCTGTTTCAACCACTCCCATTCCGTTTGATAGCAATATAGAGTCATTTATCAAGCAAGGCACTGAATCCGGCCGTGGTGGACTCGGGGCGCTGTATTTCAAAGCTGCTGGTAACAATTTTGATGACGCAAGATGCTCTATGTATCAATACCACTCAGACTTTCTGCCATGCCAGAGTTCCGTACTTGACCCCGATAACAATATTCCCTATTTGATGGTCGTATCAGCACTTAACGCTGAAGGAACAAGAGCCAGCTACTCTTCAACGGGTTCTAATATACTTTTTTCAGCTCCAGGCGGCGGTGACGGTGTCGGCATTATTACGACAAATGACATTAACTTAGCAACTGATATGGATGACATTGAAGGCTATGAGGGCTATACAGACGAATTTACAGGCACATCTGCAGCGACACCAATAACCTCAGGTATTTCTGCTCTGATTCTTCAAGCCAACCCAAACTTAGGGTGGCGGGATGTTAGAGATATTATGATCAGAACAGCAGATCAGGTTGATGCATCAGCGCCTGCTGTCGTAATTGGTAACACCGATAATGCAGTCAATTCATCAACCGCATCAACGACCACTGTTAAGCTGGATTGGCAGGATAATGCAGCAGGCCTGTCATACCATAACGACTACGGCTTTGGCCGTATTAATGCGGTCAATGCGGTCGAGCGTGCAAAAGGCTATACAACTAACTTGCCTGCACTAGTCAGCGCGACGTCAAAAAATAGCTCAGCTGAGACAATAGCTGATGATATTAGTGTGCCACTTTCATCACGACTATCAGCGCCAGCAGGGGTAACAACGGTAGAATCAGTACAGATAAAGCTCACCTTAAGCCACCCCTATATTTCAGATCTAATGGTGAAGCTGACATCCCCCTCAGGAACAGAAAGCATACTCCTGACACCCAGAAATGCACTGAATACCGAAATCCAAAACTACGAATTAACTCTGTTAAGCCAAGCCTTCTATGGAGAAAACGCGGCGGGTAGCTGGCAACTTCAGATCTACGACACTCACTCAGATACCTATGGCACGGGTAGCCTCCACCGCTGGTCGATGACCGTTTACGGTCATTAATACGGTCAGCATTTCTAACTTTGAGCAGGATATTTTCAATGCGAATTTTGACTTTAGTTTTATCCGGCCTGCTGAGCCTTGTTCCGCTTACAGCATGTGCCTTTGATGGCAAGAAACCGACCGTTGCTCAGGACCCGTTACCCTCACACCTGAAAGCCGGAAAACAGATCCGGATTGAGAACAGTCACTATCTGGTTCTGGATCAGGTAAAGGCGTACAACACGGATAATAAAGAAAACCAGCGCGCAGTTCAGAGCAGTAATGCCGAGGTCGCCCGTAAAGGCAGTTACAGCATTCAATCGAAAGCCATCCCAAACGCCAATGGTCGCCCGGTTGTGTGGAACCAAACCACGCAACGCTATGCGATTTTGCTGGATGAATTAGGTCTGGTGCTGACAGATAACAGTACTGCCGAGGCGATTGCGCAGCAGTACGGTATGGCGCTGACGGTTCAGATCGAACGGCTGAACCGGGCTTATTTCAAAGTGGACGCCAATCTGATTCCTGATCTGATGCGCCAGCTGCAGCAGGATATCCGGGTTAAAGCCGTGATGCCAAGCCTGTTGGAAAACAGCCGTCAACCGATGTAGGCCGGGAAGCCAATCGCTCAGGACTGGCCTGCTTTCCAGTCCTGAGCCGCCTGAAAGCGCGCCTTCAGATAGACCATCAACTCATCAAGAGCCGCTTCGGCCCCCTGAGCATCACTTTGCTCGATAGCCTCATATAGCCTCCGGTGAGCATCGACAACATCCATACGATCCCGAAAACGCACCACAACCATATTCGTTACCGGCTGCATCGCTTCAATCACGGCGTACATCAGAAACTGCAGCATCGCATTCTGGCAGGCATCCACTAACGCACGGTGAAAACGCACATCAGATGCGCAAAACTCTTCATCCGTCAGAGACTCCGACTGCTGCTGATCCAGTTCCCGCTGCAGTTGTTTCAATACTGTTTTATCCGGATTGAGCGCTGCCAGACGCACACAACTCTTCTCCATCTCATGGCGGGCATCGGCAATTTCGGTCAGACTGAACTGATCCATACTGGCCAGCAGTGTTGCGGAAGCGGTCAGACTCTCACTGGCATCATCCAACGAGGGACGATTGACAAAGGTTCCACCGGTCGGCCCCCGTCGGGAACGGATCAGGTTCTGGGCCGCCAGCCGTTTAAGGGCTTCACGAATGGTCGGGCGGGACACCTGATAGCGCGCTGCCAGTTCATCCTCGGTTGGCAGACGATCATCGGCTTTCAGCTCACCGGAAAGGATCGCTTCGCGCAGCTGCTCAGAGATCTGCTTGGCAAGACTTTGTGTCATCAGTGGCTGGATTTTCACAACAAACCTCGGAATAGATTAATATTTGGCTGATGGACAACGGGTAGGCTGAACATCAGAAGCAGCAGACTCATAAATGAGGAATCTTTGCCGCATTATTTTAGGGCGAATAGTAGCAGAACCGATAAGATGACGCATCATTCTTCTATTTGTTTGACAAATAGAAGAATCAACAATTAATCTTATAACACCGATGCGGCAGAATGCTTGTAATCAACTATGCTGCAAACAAACTCAGATCAACTCTATAACGTTAACCTCCTTTTGAAAGCAAAGGTTAACGCCTCTGATAAGCAAGGTGTCACGGTATGAATAAAGCACTGGTTCTGGAACAGGAAGAGAAGAAAACACTGGCAGGCGTTCGCACTCTGGACGCAAGCGAGCTGCCTGAAGGCGATGTTCTGGTTAATATCGAATACAGTTCTATGAACTATAAAGATGCGCTGGCAGTAACCGGTGCCGGAAAAATTGTTCATCAGTTCCCTATGGTGCCAGGTATTGATCTGGCGGGGACCGTTGCGGAGTCTGACAACCCTGACTACAAAGCCGGTGATGCCGTTGTTCTGACAGGTTGGAGCGTTGGTGAGAAATACTGGGGTGGCTATGCTCAGCAGATGCGCCTGCAATCTAAGTGGCTGGTACCTCTGGCTGAAGGTATGACCGCTAAACAGGCGATGACGATCGGTACTGCGGGTCTGACCTCTATGCTGTGTGTCATGCGTCTGCAGGAAAGCGGCCTGAAACCGGAACATGGCCCTGTGCTGGTTACCGGTGCGACCGGTGGTGTGGGCAGCATTGTGGTTGCTCTGCTGGCTAAAAATGGTTTTGAGGTGGTTGCCGTCAGTGGCAAAGCCGACAGCGCAGACTATCTGAAACAGCTGGGCGCATCCGAAGTACTGCCTCGCAGCGAATTTGAAGACAAGGCCCGTCCGCTGGACAAATCCCGCTGGGCTGGTGCTGTTGACACTGTGGGTGGCGATATTCTGGCTAAGGTACTGTCTCAGATGAACTACAACGGCCGTGTGGCAACGGTAGGTCTGGCATCCAGCTTTGCCCTGAACACCACGGTAATGCCGTTTATTCTGCGTGGCGTTGATCTTCTGGGTGTGGACAGTGTGATGATTCCATACGAGCGCCGTGTTCAGGCCTGGAACCGACTGGCCAAAGAGCTGCCACAGGAGATTATGGATCAGGTTTCCAACGAAATTTCTCTGGAACAGCTGCCTGAGCAGGCTCAGAACATGGTTGAAGGTAAGGTAAAAGGTCGCGTACTGGTTAACCCTAACCTGTAATCCTTTTATCAGATCCCGCCTGTTTCTCAGGCAATAAAAAGGCCGTCATAAACCTGATATGAATATTCGGGTTTTGACGGCCTTTTTTGCGCGAATCCTTCCGCAGCTGAGAATCCTCAGCTGAAACGATCTCTTCCCGGCTATTAACCCAGGAAGTAACGAGACCAGAAAATGGTCGCTGGCAGGCAGTTCATGCCGATCAGAATTGCCAGAGCCGGAATCACATAGATAAAACCAGCTTCGTCACGGAAGTTTTCGTCATGATGGGACATTTCAAATCCTCACAGATTGATTTTAAGAGAGCTGAGACTTGTTTCTTTTTGATTTTTTTATGAGTAACGCTTTTGACTTGCGTCAAATAGTGACAGGCATTTTACGGAGATATGACGAGCTGTCCAGTACGACTTTCTGAGGATTTTAACGGCAGGAAGAGGCATACCGGGCCAGATGACCCGGTATTGCAGAGATTATCGGTCTTCGCGGATAGAAAGCGTCAGCAGATGCCGATCCTCGGCTTCATTGCGGTAATGCAGTCCAAGGGAAAAATTACGGTTGATAAAACTGCGAAGACCGGTTTCAAAAAACCAACGGTCTTCGGATTCATAGGCGGTCTGACCCGCACTGAGATTAAGCAGTGACGGTAATTTACCCAGCCCGGCAGAAGCCATATTAATACCCAGATCGACCTGCCCGCGATGGCCGTACTCATCGGCCTCAGAGCCTCCAGCGGATAAAACCATATCAACATAACGGTACTGCAAACCAAAACGGGTCGATGTGGATAAATCTGTTTGCCAGCGTGACCCTAACTGCCACTCTGTAAAATCCGCATCGGATACGCCACTGCTATCCGGATCGTAGGTCATTCTGCTGTATGCGCCGACCAGACTGAGGCTGTCGCTGACGGGCACACCGCCATCAAGTCCCCAGCCGATACCCTGGTAATTGTTTCCCGTAACATCCCAGCGCCCACCCTGAATGCCTAAGGAAAGATAGGAGCGGTTGTCAGCCATAACAGGCTGAACGATACCACCTAAACACAGACTGAAAATGACGAGCAAAAACTTCTTCATGGTTTCATCCCTGACTCTGTTTGACTGGTTTATCCCTATGATCAGATAACAGATCGGCCGCCTTCTACCGGTAAAATAACACCCGTAAGGTAGGCGTTCTCCAGAACGTATCGGATCGTTTGGGTAATCACTTCAGCACCGGGTTCAATCTGCAATGCTGACTTTTTCAGTGCTTTTTCACGGTATTCCGCATCATCACCGGGCTGAAACATAATAAGCGCCGGTGCAATAGCATTCACCTTAATATCAGGAGCAAAGCGGGCAGCAAAAGACTGGGTCAGGCTCTCCAGGCCCGCTTTGGTCGCAACATAAGCACCATGCTTTTTAGACCCCTTGCGTACAACGGCATCAGTAAGATGAATAATATCTCTGGAGCCATGATGGGCCAACAGTAAAGACTCACAGGCCTGATTAATCAGAAAAGGGGCCAGCATATGTACCGAAAACAGATGCTGAAAACCCTCTGCCGACTGCATCAGGGATGCGTTATCCACACCCTTCTGATCCGGCAGCCAGTCCGAGGCGTTGTGGATAACGGCTCTTAGACTTGAGGTTTCGGCTTTAAGACGCTCGATAAAATCCAGAATACCCGTCTGATCACTGAAATCTGCCTGTAGTGTGACGATGCCTTTTGCCCTGAGTGAATCCAACTCCGGGCGCTCCGTTCGGTAAGTGATAATCACCGGCTGACCACTGCCGACAAGCGTCTCCGCAGCATGTCGCCCCAAGCGACGGCCACCGCCGGTAATCAGAATGGGAGCTTGTGTTTGTTCTTCGCTCACAAAAAAACCTCAATCAGCAGCTCAGTCTAGCCGCGCGGGGCGTAGGCAAAAACATCAGAGAAGACGCACTCGTCTGACAAGCCATATTGAATCAGGGTATCGGTTACGGAATAGACCATATTGGGCGAGCCGCTGGCGTAAACGGTCGCATCGTCAAACTTGCCGTGATCTTTGATCATGGCGTCGTGCAGCATACCCACATGTCCCTGCCATTCCTGATCCGGCAACAGGTCACCCACAACCGGTACAAAGTGGAAATTTTCATACTCCTGCTGCCACTTTTCCGGCAGGTCTGCCATATACAGATCCTGCGGACGGCGTGCTCCCCAGTAGAGATAAAGCTGCTGATCACTACCTTGCTCAAAAGCTTCTTCGATCAGGGCTTTCATTTGAGTAAAGCCGGTTCCGGCAGCAACAAAAAATACTTTATCGGTCCCGGTCGCTTTTAGCGTGCACTCACCTTTTGGCAACTCAACCTGAACACTGCTCTGCTCCTGAAGCATTTGCAGCAGCATTCGGGAATTATCCCGATCCGGCAGGTGCTGAATGTGCAGCTCCAGACGACGCCCATCAGGGCGGTTAGCGATAGAAAAAGCGTTACGGTCACCATTGGGCAGAATAATTTCCAGATATTGCCCGGCAGCATAATCGGGGAGGTTTCCAGCCGGGGTTTGCAGCACAACCCGATAAACATCGGTAGCGCCCAGCTGCTCAACACAGTCAATCTGACAAGCCATTGTCTTCACAATAAATTCTCCTGGTGCAAGTATCCGGTTGAGCTGGATCTCGGCCGGTTCTTTTGCAGATGCAGTACAAAATAAAAAGGATTCTCCCGGAGTAGCGCTCCTGATTCCGGAGGGAGTGCGGTAGAAGATCTCCCCACGAATCAGAGTACTTTCACACACTTCGCAGACACCGTTTTTACACCCTCTCAACAGCCGGAATCCCTGTTCTTTGGCTGCCTCAAGAAAGTTCTCATCAAAAGCCGCATAAAAACCGGTCGTTTTCTGATGACAGTCGATTCTGAGGGTGCGCTGATCCGTTCTTGTCATTCCCTTATCATCCGAAACAGCGGCAAGGCTGTCACCTTGCCGCTAGCAGAAGGTCCTACTGAGCGATCAGATTCATGGTCTGACGATTGTCTCAGGATGAAGGTTTATCAAAAATACCCAGTTCGTCCCAGAGATCATCCACACGCTGTTTAACAGCTGCATCCATCTCAATGGGCTCCCCCCACTCACGGTCAGTTTCGCCCGGCATCTTATTGGTGGCATCCATACCCATCTTGGAACCCAGACGGGGAATCGGCGAGGCAAAGTCGAGATAGTCGATCGGGGTATTTTCGATCATGGTGGTATCACGGGCCGGATCCATACGGGTGGTAATCGCCCAGATCACATCCTTCCAATCCCGCACATTGATATCGTCGTCGGTAACAATCACAAATTTGGTGTACATAAACTGACGCAGGAAGGACCATACACCCATCATCACGCGCTTAGCGTGGCCGGGATACTGCTTCTTCATACTCACCACCGCCATACGGTAGGAGCAACCTTCCGGTGGCAGATAGAAATCGACGATCTCCGGGAACTGCTTCTGCAGAATCGGCACAAACACTTCATTCAACGCCACACCCAGCACCGCTGGCTCATCCGGCGGACGTCCTGTGTAGGTGCTGTGGTAAATCGGGTCTTTACGGTGCGTGATGCGCTCTACGGTAAATACCGGGAAGCTTTCCACTTCGTTGTAGTAGCCGGTGTGATCACCAAACGGGCCTTCCGGTGCCAGTTCATCGGGATAGATATAGCCTTCCAGGATGATCTCGGCATTCGCCGGAACCTGAAGATCGTTGCCGATACACTTGCCCAACTCGGTTTTAGAGCCGCGCAACAAACCAGCAAAAGCGTATTCCGACAAAGTATCAGGGACCGGTGTTACCGCCCCCAAAATGGTGGCCGGATCAGCGCCCAACGCTACAGAAATCGGAAAGGGTTCACCCGGATGGGCTTGCTGCCACTCACGGAAATCCAGTGCACCGCCACGGTGGGACAGCCAGCGCATAATCAGTTTGTTTTTACCGATCAACTGCTGGCGATAGATGCCCAGATTCTGACGCTCCTTATGCGGGCCTTTGGTAATCACCAACGGCCAGGTCACCAGAGGGCCGGCATCACCGGGCCAGCAGGTCTGAATCGGCAGTTTATAGAGATCAACATCATCGCCTTCGATCACCACCTGCTGACAGGCAGGATGGCGTACCTTCTTCGGCCCCATGTTGAGCACTTTTTTGAATACCGGCAGCTTTTCGATGGCGTCTTTAAAGCCTTTAGGCGGCTCTGGCTCTTTCAGGTAAGCCAGTAACTTGCCCACATCACGCAGTGCGGTCACGTTATCTTCGCCCATACCCAGCGCCACACGACGCGGAGTGCCAAACAGGTTGCCCAGCACCGGCATGTCATAACCCACCGGATTTTCAAACAGTAAAGCCGGACCTTCTGCCCGCAGGGTGCGGTCACAGATTTCGGTCATCTCAAGATTGGGATCAACCGGCGTGGAGATGCGTTTCAGCTCTCCCATCGCTTCCAACTGATCAATAAATTCACGCAGATCTTTATAACGCATCTCGGTTCCCTGATTTCCTCCGGCTATTACCGGTCGGTAAGGAGATTGAAATTAGTGTTAGCGGTGTTCAGATTTTAACTGTCGGATAAACCGGCCAATGACCTTTCGCCAGATGCGAAAAAGGGCAAGCCTTGGCTTACCCTTTTGTCAGGCTTAAAGCATGTTCAGTCGGTATCCCGACTTACTTACGCTTCATCGCTTCAAAGAATTCATCATTGGTCTTGGTATCTTTAAGACGCTCAATCATAAACTCTATAGCACCTGTGTCTTCCATCGGATTCAGCAGCTTACGCAGAATCCATACCCGTTGCAGCTCGTCTTCAGACGCCAGCAGGTCTTCACGACGGGTGCCGGAGCGACGAATATTGATCGCAGGGTAAACACGTTTCTCTGCGATCTTACGATCCAGATGCAGTTCCATGTTACCGGTACCTTTAAACTCTTCGAAGATCACTTCGTCCATTTTGGAACCTGTGTCGACCAGAGCGGTTGCGATAATGGTCAGACTGCCACCGTGTTCAATGTTACGGGCCGCACCAAAGAAACGCTTCGGTTTTTCCAGTGCGTGAGCATCAACACCACCGGTCAGTACTTTACCGGAGGATGGAATCACAGTGTTGTAAGCACGGGCCAGACGGGTAATCGAATCCAGCAGGATCACCACATCCTTCTTGTGTTCTACGAGACGCTTGGCGCGTTCGATCACCATCTCGGCAACCTGAACGTGACGGGCTGGCGGCTCATCAAAGGTAGAGGCCACAACTTCACCACGGACAGAACGGGTCATCTCGGTCACTTCTTCCGGACGCTCGTCGATCAGCAGTACGATCATATGGCATTCAGGATTGTTACGGGTGATAGAAGAGGCGATGTTCTGCAACATCAGGGTCTTACCGGCTTTTGGTGGCGATACGATCAGGCCACGCTGACCTTTACCAACCGGGGCCACCAGATCAATAACACGCGCGGTCAGATCTTCTGTTGAGCCATTACCAATTTCCATAACCAGACGCTCATCAGGAAACAGTGGCGTCAGGTTTTCAAACAGGATTTTGTGCTTGGAGTTTTCCGGCTTATCAAAGTTAATCTCGTTAACTTTAAGCAGTGCGAAGTAACGTTCACCATCTTTCGGTGGACGGATCTTACCGGCAATGTGGTCACCCTTACGCATATTAAAGCGTCGGATCTGACTCGGTGATACATAGATATCATCCGGCCCAGCCAGGTAAGAACTATCCGCTGAACGCAGAAAACCAAAACCGTCCTGAAGAATCTCCAGAACACCATCACCGTAGATATCTTCACCGCTTTTAGCGTGTCGTTTCAGGATGGCAAAAATAATATCTTGCTTGCGTGAGCGAGCAACGTTGTCAATACCCATTTCCTGGGCAAGGTCGATCAATTCTGGGACAGATTTTTGCTTTAATTCGGTAAGATTCATGGGTCGTTAGGAGCTTTGGTTTAAGGGGCTAGGGTTCACGAAAATTCTGGCGAATGGATTCGTTCAGACTGGGGCTGACCAGCGGGTTACTGCCAGTAGCATTAAAAGGAGAAGGTATGCGGATCGCACACAACGGAAAGAAACATACCACCAATATGGCAGAGATACCAGTGTTTACCGGTATATATTGCGCAGACGTGTGCGCCTGCGCAATATAACAATCACTTACAGGTTGCCATCAAGAAAAGCAGCCAGTTGTGATTTGGACAAAGCGCCTACTTTTGTTGCTTCAACGTTACCGTTTTTGAACAACATCAGGGTAGGGATACCACGAATACCAAACTTAGGCGGTACTTCGGTATTTTCATCAATGTTCAGTTTGCAAACTTTCACTTTGCCTGCATATTCCTGAGCAATCTCTTCCAGTACAGGAGCGATCATTTTGCATGGACCACACCACTCTGCCCAGTAATCAACCAGCACTGGCAGATCGGCTTTCAGGACATCTTCGTCAAAAGACGCATCGCTAACATTTACAATATTTTCGCTCATTTAAATGCCTCCGGGGCAAAATTGTCAGCTCCTCCGGCTCATAGCCGCTGCAGGTCGCCTTGGCGGTTTACAACGGGAGTCAGATGAAAGCTCTCAAGATGATCAGAATGCAGCAGTCAGCTCTTTCTCAGAAGATCAAACCATTCCGCTACACCTAAATGAATACCGCTATCATAGCACCGGAATGCCTGACGGTAAAAGTTGGAATTAAGCATAAGCTAATAAATAACAGCGCTTACTAATACAGGAAATCTCACCGCGCCTCTTCTGAGTTATCCGCTCCGGCAAGTCTGACCACAAAGCCTTAAGGTGAACTTAACCCATCACCTTTTTCCACTTAAAAGACCTTATGAAAACAAGGTGATGTCATCGATTCGTCATGTGACACTTTTATGATCGTGCCATAATAAGGGAACTTTTCAGCGGGACAGTAAGGCCACAAGTATGAGCGATACGGATAAGCCAACAACAGAAACGATCACAGATGATCAAGCCAATACCGCCGGCAGCTACGATAATGACCTGCTGGCGGCCATCGATCTTGGCTCTAACAGTTTCCACCTTATGGTGGCCCGCTCGGTTCAGGGTGAAATACGTACACTGGAACGGCTGGGTGAAAAAGTACAGCTGGCGGCAGGTTTCGATCCTGAGGGCAACCTGACCGAAGAAGCCCAGCAAAGAGCGCTGGATTGCCTGAGTCGCTTTGCCCCCTTTCTGACCGGGATCAACCCGGACAATATCCGCATTGTTGGTACCAATGCGCTACGTGCGGCCCGAAACACCCGTAGCTTTCTGAATCGTGCGGAAAAAGTTCTTGGTCATCCCCTTGAGATTATCAGCGGTCGTGAAGAGGCCCGTCTGATCTACGTTGGGGCCGCGCACTCACTGGCAACCCCTCAGGGGCGTCGCTTGGTCGCGGATATCGGTGGCGGCAGTACCGAGTTTATTATCGGTGAAGGCTTTGAACCTAAAGCACTGGAAAGCCTGCACATGGGCTGTGTTGCCTACAGCAAACGCTTTTTCCCAGACGGCCAGATCACCACCAAACGCTACCAGCAGGCAGTGCTTGCCGCCAAAAACGAATTGCTGAATATCGTAAAGCCCTACAAAAAACTTGGCTGGCAACAGAGCGTCGGTACGTCCGGTACCATCAAAGCAACGGCTTCTGTGCTGCAACAAAACGGCTGGACTGATGGCCCCATAACCCGCGAAGGCCTGAGCAAACTAAGCAAAGCTTTGCTTAAATTTAAGGATCTTGAAAGCGTTCAGCTGGATGGACTGCGTTCTGACCGGGCAAAAGTTTTCCCTGCTGGCGTGGCTATTTTGCAGGCGATCTTCGAGCTACTCGATATTGAAGAGATGACCTTTACCGATGGTGCACTCCGTGAGGGCGTTCTGTTCGATCTCCAGGGACGTTTCACAGATCAGGATATCCGCGAACAAACGATATCCTCCCTGATGGAGCGCTATCATGCGGACACTTCTCAGGCATCAGTCGTCAGCGAAACCGCGCTACACCTGTTTGATCAGGTCAAAAGCAGCTGGAAACTCAAGCACGATGAACTTCGCCAGATTCTGCGCTGGGCTGCTCATCTGCATGAAATAGGCCTCGCTATCGCCCATAGCCAGTTCCATAAACACGGTGCCTATCTGCTGCAGCACTCAGACCTACCGGGGTTTTCGCACCAGCATCAGGCCATGCTGGCCGTTTTGGTACGCAGCCACCGCCGTAAATTCCCCATGGCTGAATTCAGAACACAGCCCGAAACGCTGGAGCAACCACTGATCTGCCTAGCGATTCTGCTACGCCTGGCGGTTCATCTGAACCACAGCCGTCCTGACGAGGCTAACCTGAGCGCAAAAATCAAAGTCGATGGCAAACAGGTCAAACTCAGTTTCCCGGAAGGCTGGTTTGAAGATAACCCGCTGACGCTGGCAGACCTTGAAACTGAGCAGGTCTACCTCGATTCTTATGGGTATAAGCTGAGTTTCTGAGAAAAAACCTGAAAAGGCGATCTGCCGTATAACTGCTCATACAGTTGTCGTTCAGCAGGTCTGCCTTGATAGTAATCTTTAACCCCCCACTAAAAGACCAGACCAACCATTCAATAAGAGGTTTTAATCAAGCGACACGCAGCTCACACAAAAGGAGAGGTACATGTCCAGTCAATCTGAGAGTAAAGACAGTCTAAACACCTTGTCGAGTCTTCAGGCAGGTGACAAAACTTATCACTATTACAGCCTTATCAAAGCTGAAGCGGAACTGGGAGATCTCAGCCGCTTACCCTTCAGTCTTAAAGTTCTTCTGGAAAACCTGCTGCGTCACGAAGACGATCTGACCGTCGACAGATCCCATCTCAAAGCCATAGCCGACTGGCTGAAAAACCGCCGCTCTGATACCGAAATTCAATTCCGCCCCGCCAGAGTACTCATGCAGGATTTCACCGGCGTACCCGGCGTGGTTGATCTGGCCGCGATGCGTCATGCGGTTCAGCAGGCAGGTAAAGACCCGGCACGAATCAACCCCCTGTCCCCGGTAGACCTGGTCATCGACCATTCCGTTATGGTGGACCATTTTGGTAACGCGGACGCCTTTAAAGAGAATGTCGCCATTGAAATGACGCGCAACAAAGAGCGCTATGAATTTCTGCGCTGGGGGCAACAGGCATTTGAGAATTTCCGAGTCGTACCACCGGGCACCGGTATCTGTCATCAGGTGAACCTGGAGTATCTGGGTAAAACGGTCTGGCACAAAACAGAAGCCGATGGCAAAACCTTTGCCTATCCCGACACGCTGGTGGGTACCGATTCCCACACCACCATGATCAACGGTCTGGGTATTCTCGGCTGGGGCGTGGGCGGCATTGAGGCAGAAGCCGCCATGCTGGGCCAACCGGTATCGATGCTGATTCCGGAAGTGATCGGCTTTAAGATCACAGGGCAGCTGCGGGAAGGCATCACCGCCACAGATCTGGTGCTCACAGTGACCGAGATGCTACGTAAAAAAGGCGTGGTCGGTAAGTTTGTCGAATTTTACGGTGAAGGCCTGCAAAGTATGCCCGTAGCAGACCGGGCGACACTGGCTAATATGGCACCGGAATACGGTGCCACCTGCGGCTTCTTCCCGGTGGATGAACAGACCCTGAACTATATGACACTGACCGGGCGCGAGCCGGAACAGATCGCACTGGTTGAAGCTTACGCCAAGGCTCAGGGACTCTGGCATGACCCATCGGCTCATCCCGAGCCTCTCTACACCGATACTCTTGAGCTGGACATGGGGCAGGTCGAATCCAGCCTCGCGGGGCCTAAACGCCCTCAGGATCGCGTAGCCTTAAAAGATATACCTGCCAGTTTTGAGCTGCTGATGGCTACGGGTGAAGGAGCCCCTGAAGCGGGCTCCCAGACAACCACAGACCTGCAAAACCGCAAACTGGACTCAGAAGGCGGACAGACCGCTGTTGGCGCCCAACACAGCCACTTTGAGCACGCTGCCAGCCAAACACTGGAGCTCAATGGCGTTAAAAGCCGCCTCAATCCGGGAGCGGTGGTTATTGCGGCGATCACCTCCTGCACCAACACGTCTAACCCCAGTGTGATGATGGCCGCAGGGCTACTCGCCCGCAATGCTGTCGCGAAAGGCCTAACAACCCAACCCTGGGTTAAAACCTCCCTTGCACCGGGTTCTAAAGTTGTCACCGAGTATCTGCAGGCAGCTGGCCTTGAAGAAGACCTGAACCACCTTGGTTTCAATCTGGTGGGCTACGGCTGCACCACCTGTATCGGTAACTCCGGCCCACTGCCGGATGCCGTAGAACAGGCGATTACTGACGGTGACCTCACCGTTGCCTCAGTGTTGTCCGGCAACCGTAATTTTGAAGGCCGGGTGCATCCTCTGGTGAAAACCAACTGGCTGGCATCTCCCCCTTTAGTTGTGGCTTACGCTCTGGCGGGCAACGTCCGGATTGATCTGCAGAAAGATCCTCTGGGCCATACACCGGATGGCCAACCGGTCTATCTGAAAGATCTCTGGCCAAGTCAGCAGGAGATCGCAGATGCTGTGGAGCAGGTCAAAACCGCCATGTTCCGGCAACAGTATGGCGCAGTATTTGAAGGAGATGCGATCTGGCAGAACATTCAGTTCCCGAAAAGCAAAGTTTATGACTGGTCTGACGACTCTAGTTATATTCAGCATCCGCCTTTCTTCGAGGGGATACAGCCTCAGCCTGAAGCTGTTGAGCCGATTGAAGACGCTCATATTCTGGCATTGCTTGGGGACTCCGTGACCACCGACCATATCTCCCCAGCAGGAGCATTTAAGCCGGAAACGCCAGCAGGGCAATACCTGCAGTCGCTGGGGGTAAAACCGGAGGACTTCAACTCTTACGGCTCTCGTCGGGGGAATCATGAAGTGATGATGCGCGGCACCTTTGCCAATGTGCGTATCCGCAATGAGATGCTCGACGGGGTTGAAGGGGGCTATACCCGTTTTGTACCCACCGGTGAGCAGATGGCTATTTTTGATGCCGCTGAAAAATACCGGGAGAAAAACACCCCTCTGGTGATCGTGGCGGGTAAGGAATACGGCACAGGTTCAAGCCGCGACTGGGCTGCCAAAGGCACCCGCTTGTTAGGTGTGCGGGCAGTGATTGCGGAATCCTACGAGCGGATTCACCGCTCCAATCTGATCGGCATGGGAGTGATGCCACTTCAGTTCCCTGAAGGAACGGATCGCAAGACCCTGTCATTAACCGGCAACGAAACTCTCAGTATTCAGGGACTTACCGATGAGATTCACCCGGGCCAGCGCCTGACCCTAACCATTCGCTATAAAGATGGCCGAACTGCTGAGTGTGAACTGCTGTCCCGAATCGATACCGTCAATGAAGCCCTCTACTTCCGCCACGGTGGGATTCTGCACTATGTGGTGCGTCAGATGTTGAATGATGATGCCTGATAAACATCAGGCCTAAAAAAATGCCCTGATCTGAATGAATTGCATCAGAACCAGGGCATCTTATAAGGCCGGTTCGCGTAACGCTGACCGGCCTTTTTTCAATAAGCCAGAAGGCTTTTCAGCTCGCTGTCAGGCTTTGTTTTTGCCTTTAAGCACCGCTCGTAACGGGCCGGAAGCCCCATAACCGACAAAGATCAGCAGCAGAACCGTTGCCGGATCATAGGCGATCACAACAAAGACCAGCGCGATAATAAACATCGTCAGAAACGGCACCCGCCCTTTCAGATCAATCTCTTTAAAGCTGTTATAGCGCACATTACTCACCATAAGCACGCCAACAGCTGCCACGATAAAGGCTAAGGCGTATTTATAGCTGGGATCGATCAGATTCATATCATTAAAGGTCCAGACAATGCCAGCAATAACGGCCGCCGCTGATGGACTGGGTAAACCGATAAACCAGCGTTTATCCGTTGATCCGATCTGAGTGTTAAAACGAGCCAGACGTAATGCTGCCCCAGCCACATAGATAAAAGCGGCAAACCAACCGATCTTACCGATATCTCCCAGCATCCAGCTAAAAGCAACCAGCGCCGGAGCCACGCCAAAGGAGACCATATCGGCCAGACTGTCGTATTCCGCACCAAACTCACTTTGAGTATTGGTCATACGGGCAACACGACCATCCAGGCCATCCAGAATCATAGAGACAAAAATAGCGATGGCAGCATTATCAAATACACCGTTCATCGCGGACACAATGGCATAAAAACCGGAGAAAAGGGCGCCTGTGGTAAACAGATTAGGTAGCAGGTAGATACCTTTACGGCGTACTTTTTTGCCTTCCTCTACAGTCTCTTCTTCGACCTCATCCTCGCCCATCGACAACATGCGGGTCTCTTCCACAAAATCGTCATCGTGAGCCGCATTAGGCTGAGGCTTTTTCTCTTGATCAGTCATTGAAAAACCTATCACTTAAGATTGAAGCAGACATTCTACACCCTCTGCCCCGCCTGTCTCTATCGCTGTCGGGTGTTAAATAGTTACCCGATGCGGACGAAACCTCTCTTTTGCGGGAAAAACTGCCCTGAGACAACGTCTTGTTATGGGACGCAGGCATCGCAATGACTTTTTCACAGGCACAAAAAAAGGCCAGCATAAGCCGGCCCTCTTTCAGATCAGAAAAGAAACTTAGTTCTTTTCTTTATCAACGATCTTGCTTGCAGCGATCCAAGGCATCATGGCACGCAGCTTAGCACCAGTCTCTTCGATTGGGTGCGCAGCATTGTTACGACGACGCGCTGTCATGGATGGGTAGTTAGTCTGACCTTCCGCGATGAACATCTTCGCGTACTCACCATCCTGAATGCGTTTCAGCGCGTTGCGCATCGCTTCACGGGACTGCTCGTTGATCACCTCTGGGCCAGTTACGTATTCACCGTACTCAGCGTTGTTAGAGATAGAGTAGTTCATGTTGGCGATACCGCCTTCGTACATCAGGTCTACGATCAGTTTCAGCTCGTGCAGACACTCGAAGTACGCCATTTCAGGAGCGTAGCCCGCTTCAGTCAGGGTTTCGAAGCCCATCTTAACCAGCTCAACCGCACCACCACACAGTACAGCCTGCTCACCGAACAGATCGGTTTCAGTCTCATCTTTGAACGTAGTTTCGATGATACCGGAACGACCGCCACCAACGCCCATTGCGTAAGACAGAGCAACTTCTTTCGCTTTACCGGAAGCATCACGGTAGATAGCGATCAGATCAGGGATACCGCCGCCTTTAACAAACTCAGAACGTACCGTGTGGCCCGGTGCTTTAGGAGCAACCATGATCACGTCCAGATCAGCGCGTGGCTCAACCTGGTTGTAGTGGATAGAGAAACCGTGAGCAAATGCCAGAGTTGCGCCTTTCTGGATGTTTGGCTCAATCTCTTCTTTATACAGCTGGCCCTGGAACTCATCAGGAGTCAGGATCATGACTACGTCAGCAGAAGCAACGGCATCAGCAACGTCAGCTACTTTCAGACCGTGAGCTTCAGCTTTAGCACGTGAAGAAGAACCCGCACGCAGACCAACCGTTACGTCTACACCGGAATCTTTCAGGTTGCACGCGTGAGCGTGGCCCTGAGAACCGTAACCGATGATGGAAACTTTCTTGCCCTGGATGATGGACAGATCACAATCTTTATCGTAGTAAACTTGCATGTTGGCACGTCCTATTTTGATGTCTCAGAGCTGATGCTCTGAGCAGCAACTCTTGGTTATTCGTTTCTTTTTTCTGTTGCCGAAAGGTCGGGTAAACCCTCCGGACTTACGTTTGTTAGCTAGGGTCGGCAGTAAAGTTCTGTCAGCTCTTGCGCTGTTCTTTATCGAAGGCGTTAACCTCTTTGGGTTGTTTTTTCGCCTTGCCTGTTCCTGTTGAGGCAAAGATAAACCAGCGCAAGCATTGCGTAAAATGATATATATGCAACAATATATCCCGATTTTTGCAACAACCATTATTCAACCCGGCTTATCCGCTATTGTTTTACACCGCGCCCGAGGAGGTTCCTGTTGGACACCCGCCTGCTGAAACATTTTCTGGTTTTATCGGAAACCCTGCACTTTGGCCGCGCCAGCGAAGCCTGTCATATCAGCTCATCGGCACTGAGCCGCAGTATTAAGCAATTGGAAGACTCTCTCGGCGTTAGTCTGTTTGAGCGGGATAACCGCACAGTTCGCCTGACCCACGAAGGGGTGAAATTTCAGAGCTACGCCCGGGAAGCCCTCAGCCAGTGGGATATGATCCGCAACGCCCTGCTGGAAGATGCGCAGGAGCTGCAAGGGGAGCTGAGCATGTATTGCTCGGTCACCGCCAGCTACAGCTTCCTGCACGATATTCTGCGCCGATTCCGTAGCAGCTATCCGAAAATCGAGATCAAACTGCATACCGGCGCGCCGGAACCTGCTGTTCAGCGGGTACTGAATGGTGACGAGGATATCGCCATCGCTGCCCGGCCCGACAATCTGCCCAGCTCTCTGGCATTCAAGTCCACCGGACTTTCGCCTCTGCTCTTTATCGCGCCGACCGATGACCTTGTGATAGCGCCTCAGTTTGAAGGTGAGATTGAAGATGTGAACTGGTCACAGGTGCCCATGATTCTTTCCGAGAAGGGATTGGCCCGAAACCGGGTGGATCGCTGGTTCAGCAACAAGGCGCTGAAACCCAATATTTATGCACAGATTGCCGGTAACGAGGCCATTGTCAGCATGGTGAGCCTGGGTTTCGGTGTCGGCGTGGTGCCCAAGATCGTGCTGGAAAACAGCCCCCTGGCGAATACCGTTCAGGTACTGCCGGTGACGCCAACTTTGCCCGCTTTTGATGTCGGTGTCTGCGTGCTGAAAAAGAAACTGAAAAACCCTCTGATCGAAGCGTTCTGGGCACAACTCTAGCCTCCGCTACAGGATCAAAACGTCCTCAAACCGCTATAGATTCTTGATACAGGTCAAAAGCTATAGCGGTTTTTTTATATCGATTTTTCACCTCTGGCGCTTACGCCAAACGTCGTAAAAATACCAAAAAAACGAATGAATTCATTTCTCTGCAATTTCAGTTTTCCCTGAAATCACCCCTACAAAAGCGATACACAACAAAAAATGCACTATTGTTTTTTGTATCTCTTTTTACGATATTTCTTTCACCGCTGCTTCAGTGATGATCCAAAACATCTGAAAGCTAACTCAACAACTACAAAAAATTAGCAGGTGATTAGCAATGCACAGCAAAGACAAAATTGCGCATACCATGGAATTTCCACCAGAAACGCCACAACCGAATGTTTACCCACTGCGCTGGGAGACCAAATCATCCAAAGTAGAAGAGATCTGGGATGCGTCTCTGCGTGAGGCCTGGAACCCGAAAGATCTGCCCTGGGATACCTTCGACCCTTCCAGCTACTCCTGGGAAGAGCGTGAAGCGATGGCTTACTGGTGGACGCTGCTGTCTGTGTTCGATGCGTCTGCACCGCCGGTTTTCGCTGAAGCCTTTATCAAAACCTACGAAGATCACGAAGAAGATGCGATCCGTCGTTGCTTCTTCTCAGTAACCCGCGACGAGCAGAACCACGAGCAGATGTGTGGTCTGGTGATCACCAAACTGCTGGAATCCCCAAGCCCGCTGGAATATGAGCCGAAGACTGAACTGGGTCGTCGTCTGCAGAAAAACGCCCGCTGGTTGTACTACAACGGTGGCCGTTACTGGAATGGCTACAAGCAGGCCGTGCCTAAGTACAGCCTTGCGGTACTGTTCAGTTCCTTCCTGATGGGTGAAATCGCTGCGGCAACCATCTTCAAGCAGATGTCTGAAAGCTGTGAAGAGCTGGTATTTACCGAAGCATTCAAAAACATCGGTCGTGACGAAGGCCGTCACATGGCGATCTGCCTGTCCCTGATGGAGCGCGACTACCCGAACCTGTCGAAAGAAGACAAGTCGGTGATCACCAAGCAGATCCGTGCCGGTTATCTCTTCCTGTCGGCGGTACTGTTCGAGCCACCCGCAGAGTTCTGGGACCTGCCGGAAGACTTCATCGCCACCCAGCGTGAAGCAGAAGCCCTGTGCCGTGAAGCAGGCTTTGGCATCCCGACTTACGAAGCCAAACTGGAAAACTGGCGTAACGCCATGCTGAACCTGAAAGCGGTTCTGGATAAGTACGACACACCATTCCCGGCGATTCCTGAAGTGGATATCACCGGTGAAGAAGTGACTCAGGCTGATCTGGACGCCGCGGATATTATTCCGATCTTCTAAGTTCAGTCGCTGTTGCTCACTCAGCTGCTCTGCAAACTCTCCCTGGGGTTTGCCGGGTGGCTGTTTTTCGTCTGCTCCGCCTTCACTCAGCTCCATTCCTGTGTCGCACCCTGTCACGCAGAGCAGACCTTTTTCTGCAGGATGTCACTGTGACCTCCATTTTGCAGCGTTATTAAACCGGGTTGCCGCCAACCCGCAGAATAAGGGTCAGCCATCAGGCCCGGAGGTTTAATTATGTCAGCGATTCGTTTATCTCCATCCGGCAAACTTGTAGAGGGCAAGCCGGGTGAAACCGTTCTGGAAACTCTGGAAAACGCCGGTTACGCCCTGCCGAACAACTGCCGCGCCGGTGCCTGCGGTGAGTGTAAAGTTAAGGTTTTAGACGGCGAGTTTGATCAGGGTATGGTGCTGGATATGGCACTGTCTCAGGAAGAGCGCGCCCAAGGCTACGGCCTAATGTGTATGTGTAAGCCTTTAGGGGATGTCCTGGAGATCGACTGGGGCACCGATGACGCCAAGCCAAAACTGTTCCCGCCCCGTGAAAATGTGCGCTGCGTGGTTGTTGACCGTATTGAACGCACACCACGCATCGCCGAGATTCGCCTGCGCCCTGTCGGGGAAGCGATCCGCTTCTGGCCCGGTCAGTATGTGTCGCTTTCCGACACCCAGAAAACCATCTCGCCGCGCTCCTACTCCATCGCCAACGCACCGCGTCCGGATGGTGAGATCGTGCTGCAGATTACCCGCGTTCCCGATGGCGCAACCAGCAACTGGGTACATGACAACGCCTCACCCGGCAGCATGATCAATCTGTCCGGCCCTTACGGCACCTTTATTGGCGATCCGGGCACCGACAGCCCGGTGCTCTGTCTTGCAGCAGGAACCGGTCTTGCACCGATTATGGGACTGACCGATGCCGCTCTGCGCCGCGGTTTTAAACAGCCGGTGCACCTGCTGTTCTCCGCCCGTACCGAAGCGGATGTTTACTGCAAGGGCATGATGGAGCTATGGAATGTGCGCCACCGCCGGTTTAAGTTTATTCCGACCCTGACTCAGGAAGAGAAGGAAGGCTTTCAGCAGGGGCGTATCCCGGAGCTCTTGCCTAAGCTGTATCCGGATCTGTCCAAGCACGCAATTTATATTGCCGGTAGCCCGGAATTTGTTGATGACTGCATCAAAGCCGCCAAAGCATTGGGGGCGCAGGACGAGATGATCCACACCGAGGGCTTCTTCGATCAGTCAGCACCTGTTGTACCGGCTGCCGATCAGCTGGTCAGCGCGTAAAGTCCTGCCTTATTGACCGGTAAAACCTGAAGATCACAATCCGATCTTCAGGCATAAAAAAACCGCTGCTTCTTTGCAGATGCAGCGGTTTTGATGTGCAACCCTAAGGCTACAGACTAAGCACTTTCTCACCGCGGGAGATACCGGAAACACCGGTACGCACCACTTCAAGAACCGTATTCAGTCCCAGAGCCTGGATAAAGGCATCCAGCTTGTCACCTTCACCCGTCATCTGAATGGTATAGGTTGTGCTGGTCATATCCACGATCTGGCCACGGAAAACATCCGTCGTACGCTTCACTTCTGCACGCTGAGCACCGACCGCCTTCACTTTAATCAGCATCAGCTCACGCTCGATATGCTGACCTTCGGTCAGGTCAACCAGCTTCACCACGTCCAGCAGTTTGTTCAGCTGCTTAGTGATCTGCTCAATCACCTGATCGGAGCCGACAGTGGTCAGCGTCAGACGGGACAACGTCGGATCTTCCGTCGGTGCCACGTTCAGTGATTCGATGTTGAAGTTACGCTGAGAGAACAGGCCCACAACACGGGACAGCGCACCAGCCTCGTTTTCCATCAGGATGGAGATAATGTGTCTCATGATCAGGTACGCTCCGTCTTACTCAGCAACATATCACGCATCGATCCCTGCGGGATCTGCATTGGGTAAACGTGCTCTTTCGGATCGACCATTACGTTTACAAACACCAGCTCATCCTTCATCGCAAAGGCTTTCTCAAGCGTCGGCTCAAGATCTTCAATGCGATTAACAGTCATAGCCACATGGCCATAAGCTTCGATCAGCTTCTCGAAGTCCGGCAGAGACTCCATGTATGAGTGAGAGTGACGCTCTTTATAGTTCAGATCCTGCCACTGACGTACCATACCCAGGGACTGGTTGTTCAGGTTGATGATCTTCACCGGAATGTTGTACTGCTTACAGGTCGACAGCTCCTGCAGCATCATCTGGAAACTACCTTCACCTGTGATCAGTGCCACATCGTTATCCGGGTAGTTCAGTTTGATACCCATAGCCGCCGGGAAACCAAAGCCCATGGTGCCCAGACCACCGGAGGTGATCCAACGGTTTGGCTTGTCGAACTTATAGTACTGAGCGGCAAACATCTGGTGCTGACCGACGTCGGTGACCACGTAAGCATCACCCTTGGTCACACGCCACAGTGCCTCAACAGCCTGCTGAGGTTTGATCGGACGATCTTCCTCAACCTGATACAACTCAGGGCGGCTTGCACGCCACTCATTGATCTGCTTCCACCAATCCGCCAGAGCGTCAGCATCCAGAGTTGCTTTCGCCTGGGTCAAAAGATCCAGCATCTCATTCAGAACCGAATCCACCGGGCCAACAATCGGCACATCAGCGCGTACGGTTTTAGAGATAGAGGTCGGGTCGATATCCACATGGATAATCTTCGCCGTAGGGCAGAACTTGCTCACGTTGTTCGTGGCGCGGTCATCAAAACGGGCACCGATACACACGATCAGATCCGAATTGTGCATCGTCATGTTCGCTTCATAGCTACCATGCATACCCAGCCAGCCAACGCTTTGCTCGTCTGTCTGCGGGAAAGAACCAATTCCCATCAGGGAAGTGGTCACCGGGAAGCCCAATTTTTTAGCCAGCGCAGTGAACTTGTCAGAAGATTTGCCCAGAATGACACCACCACCTGCGTACATAATCGGACGCTTGGCTTTCAGCATCATCTCAACCGCTTTTTTGATCTGACCGGTGTGGCCACGGGTCACAGGGTTGTACGAGCGAATCTTAACTTTTTTCGGATATTCGTATTCAAAACGATCGGTCGGAGCCGTCATATCCTTAGGGATATCCACAACCACTGGACCCGGACGACCGGTTGAAGCGATATAGAAAGCTTTCTTGATGATCTCAGGAATTTCCGAAGCGTGTTTCACACTAAAGCTGTGCTTAACCACAGGGCGTGAAACACCAATCATATCGGTTTCCTGGAAGGCGTCTTCGCCAATCAGATGACTCATTACCTGACCACAGATTACAACCATAGGAATCGAATCCATATACGCGGTTGCAATACCCGTTACTGTGTTGGTCGCGCCGGGACCCGAGGTAACAAGAACCACACCTGGCTTACCCGCTGCACGAGCGTAGCCGTCAGCCATATGAGCAGCGCCCTGCTCATGACGGACCAGAATGTGTTTAACCTTATCTTGGCGGAATATGGCATCGTAGATATGAAGTGCCGATCCGCCGGGATAACCGTAGATATACTCAACGCCCTCATCCTGAAGAGAACGAACGAGCATGTCGGCGCCAGAAAGTAATTCCACCGTAGTGAACCCCCAAATTTGAGTTCCCCGTCATCGTTGGACAGTCGGGAACATCGAGCTAAAAGAATGCTTTCCAATTAGGTGCGGACTATGTGACTGATAGATTAAGGGCAGCCACGCGCGCGCTCCTGATCATGCAGGCTCATGACTAGGCTGCCTTACCTGGCACATAGAACCGGATAGGTTCTGCACTCTTCTTCGCACGGGTAAATGCGGATCGGGGCGTCAGCCAGGCCTGGCGGATAAACCTGGGCCTGCTATTCCTTCGGTGGGTAAATAAAGCCTGTTTACCCTTACACGTAGACGGTCGGGGTTCGCCCTGTATCTACGCCCGGAAAATAAGGACAATTAGGTTCTAACAGCAGGTTAAAGATGTCAATAGAACAATGGGGCGAGTTAGGGGGTTGAGGCTGCTTTTTGGTGCAATGCAAAATAAAAAGCAGCTTTTTTAGTAAAATCATTCCACTAGCCGCACTGCACCCGCACATTTTGTGCGGGATTTTCAGAGGATTGTTCCCGCGAGTTCAACCTTCAGATAGGTGCAAAGCGACCCTTCTTAGAAGGCTTTATTGAGGGTATTTATCGGTGGCACTTTGGAGCTGATAACGGGCTGTGGACAGGTCAAAACCTGCGCTAATTAAGAACACATCCCCCCTTTCCACACTTTTACGCGCGTAAAAGTGTGAAATTCCGCATTTTTATGCGCATAAAAATGTAAGAGCTACACCTTTCTGCACGTAACGAGGCAGACGCATATCGTCATACCGCTTTACTATGCGCAGTTTCTGCCGGAGCGGTGGGGGTAATCTCGATTCCTACTGGCCAAAAGACCATGTAAGAACCAAAGTTATTACAGCCCCAGCTGAAGCTGAAAAAAGATTTAAAAGAAGGTCGTCTCTTTTTCGCCGAATAAAACCACCATCTTTGCGGTTTCTTTTCGTATGAATAATCGAATATCTTTTAAAAGATGAGTGGAAAGACCACCAAAGCCAAAGAACTGAAAAGAAGAGCATTGATACAAGAAGAATCACGACGCTTGTTTTAGTTTCATCTTTCAATGTAGATAACATTGAAAGCAAAGACCCTAGCAATAGCGGTGGTATTATTGAGCTTTCAGTTAACAATGAAAGCTTCCTACGCTTTGAATGCACGTAAGATTTTACTTCCTCAAGAATTCCGATCTGCTGGTGTGAATCCCCATCAGTGTATAACCAGACTTCACTAGGCTTAAAATGAACTACAACGTATGGCTCACGACCTACAATGCGCAGCTCGTTAATAACTTCATTGTTAAGGGCTTCTAGCTCTGAGATGCTATCCAGCGCGTACCCTGAAGCTTCAATTTCTAACCTCTCACAGCCTCGTTCAAAAATTTCCACCAATCCCGAAACATCATCATTGAACAGGCATACTGGCCTTAATTTCTTAGAAAGAGACTTTTCTAATCTTTTCATCAAGTATATCCCTATGGGGCTTATATCTCAGAATAATGCGCACATTTTACTGACTTGAAGTTTCAGCCAAACTTAAAGAAAACTTCGACTTGAAAGACGAAATCAATCTTCTTATCCAACCGCTTCCATGCAAAGTGCGCTCACCACTTTAAAATTAAAAATCCCCGCTGTTCACTTCTGCAAACAGCGGGGATATTCAGGCTTTAATATTTAGCCAACAGGCTGATCAAACAAACACCAGTTCGCCATCCTGCACTTCCACTTTGATGGTGTGACCCGGTGCGAATTTGCCGGAGAGGATCTCCTGCGCCAGCGGGTTTTCCACCCAGCGTTGCAGGGCACGTTTCAGCGGGCGGGCACCGTAAACCGGATCGAAGCCGACTTCTACCAGCTGTTCCAGCGCATCTTCCGACAGTTCGATGGTCAGCTCACGCTCATCCAGTCGTTGCTGCAGGCGCTGCAGCTGAATCCGCGCGATGCCTTTAACCGCTTCACGGGCGAGGCTGTGGAACACGACCACTTCATCGATACGGTTGATCAGTTCCGGACGGAAGTGATTACCCACAACCTCCATCACCTTGTCCTTCATCTCATCGTACTGCTCGTCCTTACCACCGTAGGCCTGAATCACATCAGAACCCAGGTTAGAGGTCATCACGATCACGGTGTTGCGGAAGTCCACGGTACGGCCCTGACCATCGGTCAGGCGGCCATCTTCCAGCACCTGCAACAGAATGTTGAACACATCCGGATGGGCTTTTTCCACCTCATCCAGCAGGACAACAGAGTACGGCTTGCGACGCACAGTTTCCGTCAGGTAACCGCCCTCTTCATAACCAACATAACCCGGAGGTGCACCAATCAGACGCGCTACGGAGTGCTTCTCCATAAACTCGGACATATCGATGCGCACCATCGCCTCTTCGGTATCGAACAGGAACTTAGCCAGCGACTTACACAGCTCGGTTTTACCGACACCGGTAGGGCCTAAGAAGAGGAAAGAACCGTTCGGACGGTTCGGATCAGCCAGACCCGCACGGGAGCGACGCACCGCATTGGAAACCGCTTCCACGGCTTCTTCCTGTCCGATCACACGCTCATGCAGCGCCTCTTCCATCTTGAGCAGCTTGTCCCGCTCAGATTCCAGCATCTTGCTGACCGGAATACCGGTCCACTTGGACACGACTTCGGCGATCTCCTCTTCGGTGACACGGTTACGTAGCAATTTATGCTCCACCTCTTCAGCCTGAGACGCCATCTCCATGCTGCGTTCCAGATCCGGGATAATGCCGTACTGAATCTCGGACATCTTGCCCAGATCACCGGAGCGCCGGGCCGCTTCCAGATCCAGACGGGCCTGTTCCAGCTCGCTTTTCAGCTGCTGAGTGCCCTGCACCGCAGATTTCTCACTGCGCCAGATCTCATCCAGATCCGCATATTCACGTTCCAGATCCTGAATAACACCTTCCAGATGGGCCAGTCGTTTACGAGCGGCATCGTCGTTCTCTTTTTTCAGGGCTTCACGTTCAATCTTCAGCTGGATCAGACGGCGATCCATACGATCCATCTCTTCCGGCTTGGAATCCATCTCCATACGGATACGGGAACCCGCTTCATCGATCAGGTCGATCGCTTTATCCGGCAGCTGACGGTCGGTGATATAACGCTGAGACAGCTTGGAGGCGGCAATCAGCGCGCCATCGGTAATATCCACACCGTGGTGCAGCTCGTAACGCTCTTTCAGACCGCGCAGAATCGCGATGGTGTCTTCTTCAGACGGCTCATCCACCTGTACCTTCTGGAAGCGGCGCTCCAGCGCAGCATCTTTTTCGATGTACTGACGGTATTCATCCAGCGTGGTGGCACCAACACAGTGCAGCTCACCACGGGCCAGCGCAGGCTTAAGCATATTGCCCGCATCCATCGCGCCTTCACCTTTACCCGCGCCCACCATAGTGTGCAGCTCGTCGATAAAGAGGATGATCTGACCTTCCTGTTTCGCCAGCTCGTTCAGGACTGCTTTCAGACGCTCTTCAAACTCACCGCGATACTTGGCACCGGCGATCAGGGAGCCCATATCCAGCGACAGCACCTTTTTGTTCTTCAGACCTTCCGGTACTTCGCCGTTAATGATGCGCTGGGCCAGACCTTCTACGATGGCGGTTTTACCGACACCGGGTTCACCGATCAGCACCGGGTTATTTTTGGTACGACGCTGCAGCACCTGAATGGTACGGCGGATCTCATCATCACGGCCGATCACCGGATCAAGCTTGCCATCCAGCGCACGCTGGGTCAGATCAACGGTGAAACGATCCAGAGACTGACGCAGTTCTTCGCTATTCGGGTCGTCCACGCTTTCGCCTCCACGTACCTGATCAATCGCTTTAGACAGGGATTCTTTGGTCAGGCCACAGCCACGTACCAGCTTGCCGGTATCGCCTTTGTCCTGAGCCGCTGCCAGTAGTACCAGCTCGCTGGAGATATAGCTGTCTTTGCGCTGCTGGGCTTCTTTATCCGCCAGGTTCAGCATGCCGCCCAGTTCAGGGGACATCATGATCTGGCCGTCACTGTTATTGATCACCGGCAGGGATTCAAACTGCTCGCGCAACTCATTGCGCAGCTTATTAAAGTCACCACCGGCCTGAGTGATCATCGGACGGATCGCACCATCACGCTGCTCCAGCATCGCCAGAATCAGGTGAACAGGTTGCAGTAAGTTATGGTCATGGCCTACAGCCATAGATTGCGCATCAGCAAGGGCCTGCTGAAGTTTTCCGGTTAGACGGTCAACACGCATTTCGATATTCCTCGGTAGACCTGTGTAACCCCGTGATGTGTCGTCGGGCTTTTCAGCCGAAGTGTAGTCGGGGTTTCCGACAGGTGGGTTTTTGCTTATACCGGAAAGATAGGGACGAAATGCGGTAGTTCAAGGCTGACGGTGGTTTTAAGGCGGTAAAGGGCTTGATATGGGTCAGTAAGAGTTCAAAATATGACCCTCAAAATACTGGTCATTCAAGTCAATCGCATTTAAAGGAGTTAGTTTGGATATTTTCTGGAATTCTTACTGGCCCAGCCTCGCAGCTGCTATGACCACATCAATTATAGTCGCTGCGTTTACGGCTTTTATTATAAAGAAGATTATTCGCCCAAACTTATCCATTGAAGCGGTATATGGGCACCATTCTCCATCCGATGATAAAAAAACAATCTCTTTCTATCTTAAAAATAAAGGGGCGCTTTCCCTTGAAAGCCATGGGGCTCATTGCTTTCTATACATTGATATGTCCTGCTTCATTCCTGCAGAAGGGGAGCTCGTATCTACCAAGAGCGGTGCGTTTATTAAAGTTGAGGCATTCAATGACAAACCATGCCATCAAGGGGCGCGAATTCTTATCACTCAATCAACGTTACTTATGAATAAGCCATTTCCATACGACTGGGTTGATCAGTGCCGGATTTACTATTCAGTTTTCACGTCTCGAGGGCCACTGAAGCCCAATTTCTTCAACGAAGAAGGACAAGAAACATTACTGGATATGGATGATAATGTCCTTGGGTATAGAACTGTGAAGACCACCCAATAGAAGCTCCGATAAAAAATATTGAGCTATTTGTAGAGAGTCGAAATTAATATCAATAACGGGCTACTCCGCCAGCCAGATAATACTTGCCATGCGGCCGGTCTGGCCGTCACGTCGGTAGGAGTAGAAGCGCTTACGCTCGGCGTAGGTGCAGAAAGCACCGCCGTAGACCTGATCCACGCCGCGCTCAGCCAGTCGCAGTCGCGCCAGCTGATACAGGTCGGCCATATAATGATTCAGACGGAAGGGGCTGGGCTCAAAACAGTCAAAACACTGCGGCATCTCTTCTACAAAGCGCTGGCGAACTTCATCACCCACTTCAAAATGTTTACTGCTGATAGCAGGGCCTAACCAGACCAGTGTTTTGTCCGGTTCGATACCCAGCTTATCCAGCGTTGCTTCCAACACACCATCAGCCAAACCCCGCCAACCCGCATGGGCGACGCCAACTCTGTCGCCCTCTTCGGAGCAGAAAAACACCGGCAGACAGTCTGCCGTCATAACAACGCAGGCGTAATCGGAATTAAAAGCAACGGAGGCATCCGCCTCGATATTTGGCGTAAAGCTATCCGCCACGATGGTGCTGTGGGTCTGATTCAGCCACAACAGAGGATGCTTTTCACCGACAAAGCTCTGAAGATCATGACGGGCCATAGCAACAGTGGTCGGGTTATCGCCAACGTGCTCTGCCATGTTGAAATTGTCAAAGGGAGGCTTGCTGCCGCCCCTTTCACGAGAGGTGACTAAGGCCTTTACATTTTTCGGGGCAGGCCAGTGAGGGGCCATAAAGGCAAAGGCGTTACGCATTAGTTTTCCAGATCTGTTTCCAACGCTTCCAGCAGATTTAGGAAATCCTCGGGAAGATCCACTTCCCAATCCATCAGGTCTCCTGTTGCAGGGTGCCAAAGCTCAAGACGCTTGGCATGCAGCGCCTGTCGGTTGAAATGGCGCAATGCCTGTTTCAGGCCTTCGCTGCTGCCAGCTGGCAGACGCATACGGCCGCCATAAACCGGATCGCCCACCAGCGGGTAGCTGATATGCGCCATATGCACACGGATCTGGTGCGTACGGCCGGTTTCAAGTTTGCAACGGATATGGGTATG
This sequence comes from Oceanospirillum sp., assembly GCF_982874595.1. NCBI lineage: Bacteria > Pseudomonadati > Pseudomonadota > Gammaproteobacteria > Oceanospirillales > Oceanospirillaceae > Oceanospirillum > Oceanospirillum sp. The sequence goes on from NZ_CEYNZH010000011.1 coordinate 45,953, forward strand.
ACCGCGAAAGCGCTGCAAAACACGATAATGGGTTACTGCAGGTTTGCCGGAGCTGGTCACGGTCATACGCTTACGGTCTTTCTCATGTCGGCCAATCGGTGCATCGACCTTGCCGCCACCGGTCATCACGCCCACGGATACCGCTTCGTATTCGCGTCCCATGGAGCGATCCTGCAGCTGTTCCACTAAGGCATTCTGTGCCATCAGATTTTTTGCGACAACCATCAGGCCCGTGGTGTCTTTATCCAGACGATGCACAATACCGGCACGGGGCAGGTGCGCCATATCCGGTGCATGATGCAGCAGGGCGTTCAGCAGCGTACCGCTCTGGTGACCCGCTGCGGGGTGTACTACAAGCCCCGCTGGCTTGTTGATCACCAGGATATCATCATCTTCGTAGACGATATTCAGTGCAATATCCTGCGCGACCCACTCTTCGTTATTCTCTTCAGTGGCTTCGACTTTCAGTTCTTCGCCACCGGTCAGTTTCTCTTTCGGTTTACGCTGGACACCATTAACGGTCAGCTCGCCGGATTTGATCCAGTTTTGCAGGCGGGAGCGCGAATAATCGGGAAAGAGTTCTGCGGCAATCTGATCCAGGCGGGAACCGCTCAGTTCAAAAGGGACAGTTGCTTGCAGCGAAATTGATTCAGCCATGGATGAAAATAGGTCCGGGTAAGAGATAATGTCGGGGCTTTATTGCCTGAATGCGCGAAACCCTAGCGGGTTCTGAGTGTCAGAAAAGCCTCAGAACCGACCGATTCCAAACACGTATTTGTCAACGGCCTGTGCTATAGTCATTCGCCGTTCATTCTACCATTGAAAACAGCTCTTTTGGTGATTATGCGTAAGCCAGTTTCTTTTCTTCATTATAAACGCTGTAGCCGCAACGCTCACTCGGGCAATGCCATCAGCTCCGGCATTTTTTCCCGCCAGTCTCTGCTGGCTGTTTTCGCAGGTCTGACGCTGCTACTGACCGGCTGTGCCGGTGACCAGTCTGCAGCAGATCTGGCTAAAGCTGAACGTCAGCTTTATCTGGAAGCCAGAGATGCACTGGAAGGCAGTAACTTTATTCGTAGCCTTGAGCTGCTGGAAACACTGGAAACCAAATACCCGCTGGGACGTTTCTCCGAACAGGCGGTGCTGGAGCAGATTTATGCTCAGTACCGCAGTCAGGATTACGAAACAGCCCGTGCGACCGCTGATCGTTTTATCCGTTTGCACCCTCGTCACGCTCAGGTGGATTACGCCTATTACATGAAGGGGTTGTCCTCTTACATGGCAGGCCGTTACATGCTGGAAGGACTGGAGCTGATTGATATCTCTGAACGGGATCTGGGTGCGACCCGTGATGCCTTCTCTGATTTTGATACCTTCCTGCGCCGCTTCCCGGACAGTCGTTATGCTGCTGATGCGCGCCAGCGAATGCTTTATATCCGTAACGTGCTCGCGCGTCGTGAGATTTTTATCGCCCAGTTTTATATCCGCAAAGGCGGTTATGTCGCAGCGATCAAACGCAGTCAGTTTGCTCTGGAAAACTACCCAAAGGCCGGTGTTTCCGGTGATGCTTTAGCGGCTTTGTCCGAAGCTTATCTGCATCTGGGTATGGAAGATGAGGCCCGCGAGGCCCTTAAGCTGCTTAAGTCTCAGTATCCGAAACATAAGCAGCTGACCGCTGCGGGCAAGTTGGAACTGATAAAGCCCCTTGGTGAAGGCACCAAAGCACCCTGGAAAGCTCTGGTCCCCGATCTCTTTGGCTGATAAAGCGCTAAAAAAAAGACAATGAATTTTTCGCAGGCTCTGAAATCCAATGAATGAGCACGAATGGATTTTTTTGACAGGCCGCTCCAAAGCCAATGTTAGGGTGAGATCATGTTTATTTTTCGTTTAATTATCTTTGCTGCCATCGTATGGGCGGGGATTCGTCTGCTAAAGATCTACAACCAGAAAAAACTGGAAGCTCAGCATAAGGATGACACTGTTCGGAAAACACCATCAGACTCTGAACAGATGGTTCAGTGCCGCTACTGCAATCTGCATCTCCCTCAAAACGATGCCATTAAGCACGAAAATCTCTGGTTCTGCTGTCATGAGCACAGAGATCATTTTCTGGAGCATGGGCCGGAGCGAAAATAAGCTCTGCAGAGCTCAGGAAGATTGTGCAGGATCACGATAAAAAAGGGTGTGGATAACCGAAAAAATCAGTTATCCACACCCTTTTTTGTCGCCTTGTACACCGCAGCAGTAGACAGATTCTCTGGCTGACTTAAATCATCTCGCCTTCCGTCGCTTCCAACCGTGTCTGCGGCTGATAAGGTGCCGGATCAATAATCGGCTGCTGACCCAACAGCTGATTACAGAGCAACTCCGTGGCAGCAGGCGCTAATACCAGTCCATTACGGAAATGGCCTGCATTGATATGCAGGTGACCAACACCTTCCACTGCCCCGATAAAAGGCACACCGTCAGGAGATCCCGGACGCAGACCACACCAGTGATGCTCTACCGGAATATCCTTCAGCGCTGGCAGAATCGCCTCTGCGCTGGCCTGCAGAGACTGCCTTGCTTCTTCTGTGGTTTGCTTGTTAAAGCCATCATATTCCAGCGTTGATCCCACCAGAATCCGGCCATCATTGCGGGGAATCACGTAACGGCCATCGAGCATAACAACCCGTTCGACCAGGCCCGGTTCTGCTTTGTATACCATCATCTGACCGCGTACCGGTTCGATGGGAAATTCCGGCAGGAGATTTTCGCCTGCCTGACCTTCAGCCTTGAGCAGACCTGAACTCCAGGCGCCGCTGCAGATAATCACCTGACCAGCGCTCAGTACAGAATTAGCCGTGTTAACACCGATCGCCTGACCATCCATTACCCGAATACTTTTAACGTCGACATTTTCCAGAATACGAACATTGGGGCGCAGTTCGAGACTTTTTTTCAGAGACTTACCCAAGCGCGGATTACGGATACTACCGACTTCCGGCATCCAGATCGCCTGCTCTTTACCGGGGGCGATATTGGCTTCGGTGCTGTAGATAAAATCCTGATCCACCTGATGCAGTGGCTGTTGGTATTTATCTGCCCATGCCAGTGCTTCGGCTTCATCCTCTACACGCAGCATTAGCATTCCACCGGCACGGAATTCAGGATCCATACCGGTTTCTTCCGCCAGCTGTTTCGCCAGCTCGGGATAATAGCCCTGAGACCAGTTCGCCAGCGCTGTAATCTCAGGTCGATAACGCCAGGGATACAGAGGAGAGACGATACCGCCACCCGCCCAGGAAGACTCTTTACACAACTCACCTTTATCAATAATGGTGACATCGGCACCGGAATCCGCCAGTGTGCGGGCTGTCATCATGCCGATCACACCACCACCGACGATCAGAAAATCGTTCAAGTTAATCCCCCTCTATTCATCTACTAACCTTACCGTGATCTTCAGTTTTGGAGGTTTATCGGAACTCCACTCTGATTTCGCTTCGAATGTTTTACCCGAAGGGATAAGGCCATCGGTATACAGTGTAAAACTACCCTTACCATCGGCATCAAGCCTTAAAACATTGTCAGCCATGAAGCTATCAGGGACCAGATTGATAATCTCAGCTTCAGTGACTTCATCACCTGCTTCAAACTCCACCGATACAGTAATGGTATATTTCTTTGCGTACTCCGGTGCTGTCACACTGGATCGGCTTTTAACACAACGGCCATCATCCATAGCGGCAAAGGGAGCTGGGTCCCCCTGAACAACACCGTCGTTAAACATAATATTCTCAAAGCCGCTCAGATAATGATGACGCCAGGATTCTGATTGCCACTTAGCTTGACTGAAGTGCCCCATATAAATGGAATCAGAACCCGTACCACCTTCAAAAACCCCGTAAAAATCTCCCTTGATACAGACAAAATCATCTCCGGCCCCCATATCCACCGGGGAATTATTGGTGTGACCAATATAGAGATAATCATCCCCACCACCCAAGCTTGCGCCCTGACCGTTTTTGTCATGATCAATCCAGACGTAATCAGCCTGATCCCCGGTGATAATGGAGACATTGGCAGTCTTGCCAATTTTTAAATAATTGTAACCATCACCAAGATCGATAGGTCCCTGGTTTGCATCCTTACCAATCTCAATAGAATCATTACCATCTCCGGCGGTAATGCTGACATTGGCATCTTTGCCGATATCCAGATAGTTATTGCCACCACCCAGGTTGATGTAGTCTTTGTTGGCATCCTTGGTTATCAGTACTTCATCACTACCGCTTCCGAGATCCAGGTTGCCATTCATATCTTTGCCAACCAAAAGCTTGTTATCACCCTCACCCAGGTTGATATCACCATTGGCATCTTTACCAAGGTCGACCTGATCATCGCCGCTTCCCGCAGAAATATCACCATTCATGTCTTTACCAATAGCAAGCTGATTATCACCTTCCTGAAGGTCGATACCCCCGTTCAGATTCTTGCCCACATGAATTTTGTCATCACCATCGGTGGTCACCGAGGTGCTATCACTAAGATTGAGATCTTTGTTACCGCTGTTATAGGTCGTATTATTTGTCGGGTTTTCGATGCCTCCCCAGGAACCATCAGGGTTCACGTTATCGACAACCTCTACAGATACAATAACAACGGCAGGACCGTTGCCACCACTGCAGCCCAGAAACACACATTTTGCCGCTTCAGCTCGGATCTGATCATCCGCAGAGTTCCCTCCCAGCATGCGGTCAGCATAAAGAACCGTACCCAAGCTCACGTTTTGCTCTCGACTTTTATTGTCATCCCAAACAACGGTTGCAGTGTACTGATCGGTATCCGTAAGGCCAGCTATAGGATTGACTTTCCAGCTGACATCGTAAACTGTGTTGCTACCTGCAACATCATCCTGACTACCTCCCGCGGCAACACCATGGTTCATTCTCAGGGTTTCGATCTCACTCTGTACAAAGCTAAGCGCCTGAGTACGGGCTTTTGTGATGGCACCGGATTGCAGCAGATCCCCCTGAAATTTAGCCGTAGCGGCCATACCAACCGAGACCACCAGTAAGATGATCAGAATTTCGATCAGGGTCATGCCGTTTTGTCGTTTTGTCATAGGAGTACCCTCATACCTGTCCATGGTATTTACGAGCTACAGATAAACTCACCAGTCGCGCCAGCTGCCGGGAATTCGAATAAAGTCGATCTTAGCAGGATCCGTTGCATTAGGAGTCTGAAGCACCCGTATCCATTGCTTTCGACTGAGATCAGAGTCAGAAGCAGCCGTTGCCGTTGCTTCAACTTCAATAATCCATTGTTCACACACCGAATTAGCAGCTTCGTCATTATCTGTTGTGCCTTCCAAACAACGGCGAATGTAATCAACACTGAGGTTATAAGTATTGCTGCCACTGACCACGGTAGTGTTTGGGGCGCTTAAGTCATTGAATTTAATGCCGTCGCTATCCAGATCCGCGTTATTCCAACTCGCAAAGCCGGGGGCATTGCTATCCAGCCAGGCGATGCCGTATTCCAATGCCGCTTCTGCTGCATAACTCACTTCTTTACTTCGGTATTCATTGGCGGATATTGCCTGCTCGGTCAAAAGCGTTTTAGCACTCAGAAAGGTAATAACCGTCAGCGCAATCAGAAGAACAACAGCAAACATCAAGGTCGCCATACCAGACTGACTTCTGTTCAGGCAATTAAGGTTTGAGGAAGAAGCGGTCATTACGCACCCTCACTTTACCGGACACTGTTAACGAGAACTCATCTTTGGTACCACTGATGGTGACCTGAAGATTTCGTTCTTCAATGCACTGATCACCGGAGCTACAGGCACTGCCATCTTGAATATTGATCGCCTCCGGTTTTGCAAGAATATTGCCGTCGCCGTCGATATAGCTGACGCTAAACTGAGTGATCTGGATATCGTCTTCAGTGAGAGCTTCCCATGTATTCCCCGGATTATTATAGCCACAGCCCGGATGAAGCCCTCCTGATGCCACAGTTGAACCGGTTCGTATCTGTAACCGTGTACCGCTCAATTTAAAACCAAAGTGGTTCATTTTTCCGGTATAAGGATCATTATCGCTATCCTGATCATAGCTATAGGTAACGCAGGAACATTCATTCGAACCATTACAGTTCCAAAGTTTTAGATTACTCACGGCGTCCATAAAGGCATTACCCGCATAGCGGTTGCGCATCATGACATCTGTGTCAGGAAGACTGCCCGAACCTATGCCTCCGGCCCGCTTGAGATCACTTAAGATCAAATCAAGACTGGCTCTGAGATTATGAGTCAGCTGAGCTTGTTCGTTATTGTCGCCGGATGATTTCAGGGCGGTCAGATAGGCAGTCATAACAGCACCCACGAGTGTCAGACCAAGGACCAGTGAAATAAGCAGCTCAGGCAGGGTAAAGCCTGACTGTTTTGTCCGCCTTGCTTGATACGTGATCATTTAGCAGCCCTCCATGCCACTAACCGTTCCGCAGGCCTTAACGCGACCGATCCGGGAAATAACAACTTCGCCATCATAGCCCGCAGAGCTCATCTCGATAGTGCCGGAAAATGACCCATTTTTATAAGGCAATCCCCGAATACCGTCGAATTCAAAACTCTGCGCTTTATCCATTGTCACACCGGAATAATCACTGCTGGTAATCCGCCGCAGCACCTTGGTTCCATTGATCGGTAGGACACAGGCATCTGACGCATTAGGATTGGTAATTGAGCAATCACAGTTTGCCGCCAGACTCATTCCGACACACCAATTGGCTCCCGGAGAAGACGAAATGAAAATTGTCGCATTTCGTTTGATTGCTTCTGAACGGGCATAGGCCAATTCCTGTTTCAGATTAACCAAAGCTCCCCGGACCCGCTCCTGCTCTACATATTCGCCCATATTAGGTGCGGCTAAACCCGCTAAAATCGCGATGATCGCCAACGTTAACAGCAGTTCTATCAGAGTGAATCCCTGCGCTCTCATACTGCCCTCTGTTTTTTAGTCCATAATTGTCTTAACATGCCACGCAGAAATAGGATTAACAAGTACTGTTCACTCGTGTTTGTGCCACGTTCACGGGAAGGAATCTTACCTGTGACCAGGATCAGAAAGGAAGCACCATGCCTGACTCGACATGCTTTAATGAAAAAGGATTTACCTTAATAGAACTGCTGATTGTGATCGCCATTATTGGCATTCTTGCAACAGTCGCTTACCCCTCCTATCAGAGTTATGCCTTTGAAAGTCGCCGGGCTGATGCTCATACCGCAATTCTGCGCATACAACTGGCTCAGGAAAACTGGCGAGCCAACCATAGCAGCTACACCAATGATATGAGCAGTGCAGAATTGAATGCCGCCACAACATCCTCGGAAGGTTATTACACACTAGAGGTCAAAAACGCGTCACCGACAGGCTATAAAATCATAGCCACTGCAGCAGGCTCTCAGACCGGTGATACGGGCTGCAGCAAAATAGAACTAACAAAATCTGTTTCTGGGGAAACCAAGTCTCCGGCAACTTGCTGGTAACTTTTTACATCGACATCAGTAGATTCAATTTCTTTCCGATAACAAAGAGCTTTCAGCGACGTCTAAAAACTTAACCCAGATACTTAAGATCACTTTAAGAATCTGGGCTGATGCTTTTAATTTGAAGCCACAACACTACTCACTAATATCGGTCAGGCGCAGCTCTTTCGGTATAGAGAACACTACATTTTCTTCCTGACCATCCAGCTCTATCGGATCAGCAGCACCCAGTTCTTTTAGGCGGCTGATTACTTCCTGAACAAGTATGGCGGGAGCTGATGCTCCTGCAGTGATACCTATCTTAGGATTCGATGCCAGCCAGGCATCATCGATCTCGGTAGCGTTATCAATCAGATACGCCAGAGTATTCATACGTTCTGAAAGCTCGCGCAGACGGTTAGAGTTAGAACTGTTTGGTGACCCGACCACCAGGACAAGATCACACTCTGCGGCAAGCTGTTTCACCGCATCCTGACGATTCTGGGTGGCGTAGCAGATATCGTCTTTCTTAGGCCCCTGAATGTCAGGGAACTTCGCCCGCAGCGCATCAATAACCCGGGCGGTATCGTCCATCGACAACGTTGTCTGGGTGACAAAGGCCAGCCGCGAAGGATCCCGAACTTCAAGTTCAGTAACATCTGTTTCGTTTTCAACCAGATAGATAGAACCACCAGCAGAGGTGTCATAACGCCCCATGGTGCCTTCAACTTCCGGATGCCCCTGGTGACCGATCAGAATGCATTCCTGCCCCTGTTTGCTGTAGCGCAACACTTCAAGGTGAACTTTGGTTACCAGAGGGCAAGTGGCATCAAACACTTTGAGACCACGACGACCAGCTTCATCCTGAACCGCTTTAGAAACACCGTGAGCACTGAAAATAACGATGGTATCGTCCGGCACTTCATGCAGCTCATCAACAAAAATCGCACCCCGTGCCTTAAGGTCATTCACCACAAACTTGTTGTGTACCACCTCATGACGTACATAGATGGGTGGTTCAAACACGTCAAGAGCACGGTTCACAATCTCAATGGCCCGGTCCACACCGGCACAGAAACCACGCGGGTTAGCCAATTTGATCTGCATCTGTGCCGGATTAACTTCGTTTGCTGACATGATGTCTCTCTTTAAAGCCGTCAGTAGGGGTAAGCGTGTTTTATTCGCTGTGATTAAGCTTCAGTTGCCTGATTGTCAGCATCCTCAACGGCGATAATCTCCACTTCAAACTTCAGTGGACGGCCAGCCAACGGATGGTTGAAATCAACAGTGACCTGCTCATCATCAAACTCGACAACCACACCAGGCAACTCGCCATTGGCTTTGTCGGCAAAGCTCAGCATCAGCCCCGGTTCCAGATTAAGATCCGGCGCAAACTGGTTGCGCGGTAACTTCTGAATATTGCTGGGATTGTGCTGACCAAAACCGTGTTCCGGTGCGATATCAAATTCCTGCTTAGCGCCAGCCGTCAGACCATGCAGGGGCTTTTCAAAGCCTTCCGGCAGGTTGCCGTCACCAACGATCAGACGAACCGGATCTTTATCAAAGGTACTATCAACGGTTGCACCTTCTTCTGCCAGTTTCAGGGCGAAGTGCAGTGTCACCTGTTTGCCGGGACCGATCTGTTGTTCACTCATTCTTTAATCACCTTATTCGTTGGTCAGGCTGAACGATGCTCAGCATGGCAGACTGCGATCAGGCAGCCTGTTAAATTCTGTATTGAGTCCGTTAAGAGCTTTCGGTTTTTTTACTGCTTTCCGGGTTGCGAATCATATCCAAAATCAGCATACCGGCCCCCAGAGTAATGGCCGCATCCGCCAGATTAAACGCAGGGAAATAGGCGTTATCCCAATGGAACAACAGAAAATCGACCACATAACCCAATAAGATACGGTCATGCAGGTTGCCCAGAGCACCGCCCAAAACCAGGGCCAAAGCACAGGCTAACCAGGTTTCGTTGTGTTTAAGCCTTGCGATCCAGACGATAAGACCAACGCTGACAGCAACAGCGATCAATGCAAAAAGCCAGCGCTGCCATCCCGATTCTCCGGCCAGAAAGCTAAAGGCTGCTCCTGTGTTGTGTAACAGGGTCAGGTCAAACACCGGCAGCACGTACAAGCGCTCTGCATAATTAAAACTGTCGGTTACCCAAGCTTTGGAGAGCAGATCCAGAGCGACGATCAGTACACTTAGCATCAGCCACTTCAGCTGACCACTTTTACCCTGTTGATGATGATCCATAGCGGTATTTCTCAACTCCCCGCAGGCAGATTCTCTGTTTAAAACTGAGGCGCCCGCAGGCGCCTCTGAATTTCCTATATAGACACAGTTCAGACGTTTCCGTTTCTGAACTCAGAGCCGTTTATGCAAACTGACGCTGCTCACCTTCACCATCCGGCAGGTTAGTGACACAACGGCCGCACAGCTCAGGATGCTCTTCGTTCTGCCCCACATCTTCACGATGGTGCCAGCAACGACCACACTTAGCGTGCTCAGAGGCTTTAACAGCCACTTTAAGACCGGCCAGTTCAGTATCAGCGGCATCACCAGCGTCGGCCAGATCAGCAACCTGTGCATCCGACGTCAACAGCACAAAACGCAGTTCATCACCCAGACCTTCGATCAGGGCTTTCAGTTCCGCATCAGCAAACAGAGTCACTTCGGTCGACATAGAACCTTTCACTGTTCCGGCATTACGAGCATCTTCCAGTGACTTGTTAACCGCTTCTTTTACATCCGCGATGCGGTTCCAGTAATCACGGTTCTTCTCGCCATCGGCTTTCATTTCGAACAGACCGTCATACCAGGTGGTCAGATACACTGACTCTTCTCGCTGCCCCGGAATGTTCTCGTAGATCTCTTCTGCAGTGAAGGTCAGAATTGGAGCGACCCAGCGTACCAGCGCTTCGATGATGTGATACAAAGCGGTCTGGCAGGAACGACGCGCCAGACTATCCGGCTGCGTGGTGTACTGGCGATCTTTGATGATATCCAGATAGAAACCACCCAGATCCTGCGCGCAGAAGTTATGAACCTTCTGATAAACCCCCAGGAAGTGATATTCGTTATAAGCTTCCAGTAATTCACCTTGCAGCTCTAACGCACGATCGACGGCCCACTGATCCAAAGACAGCATCTCTTCCGGTTTCACCATATCGGTTTCCGGGTTAAAGCCATTCAGGTTCGCCAGCAGGAAACGGGCCGTGTTACGGATACGGCGATAAGAGTCAGCTGTACGCTGCAGGATCTGCTTAGAGAAAGCCATCTCACCAGAGTAATCCGTTGCGGCAACCCACAGACGCAGGATGTCGCCACCCAGGGAATCAGTCACTTCTTTCAGGCCGATCACATTGCCCAACGACTTGGACATTTTGTAGCCTTTCTCATCCACCGTAAAACCGTGGGTCAGCACCTGTTTGTAAGGCGCACAGCCATTGATCGCAATGGATGTCTTGAGGGAAGACTGGAACCAACCGCGGTGCTGGTCTGAACCTTCCAGATAGATATCCGCCGGGAAAGTCAGCTCTTCACGACGGCGCAATACGGAGTGATGGGTAACACCGGAATCGAACCAAACATCCAGAGTGTCGGTCACCTTATAGTATTGATCCGCTTCGTCGCCCAACAGCTCTGCGGCATCCAGTTCAAACCAGGCATCCATACCCTCTTTTTCCATCAGCAGAGCAACCTTCTCGATCAACTCTGGAGTATTCGGGTGCAGTTCGTCCGTTTCTTTGTTGATAAACAGCGTAATCGGCACACCCCAGGTACGCTGGCGGGAAACACACCAATCCGGGCTTTGCTCAACCATAGACTCAATACGGTTCTGGCCCCAGGCCGGGAACCACTGCACACCTTTGATCGCTTCCAGCGCATCTTTTTTCAGACCTTTCTCTTCCATCGATACGAACCACTGAGGGGTCGCACGATAGATCAGCGGCGTTTTGGTACGCCAGCAGTGCGGGTAGCTGTGCTCAAAGGCTTTGTGATGTACCAGCTTGCCTTCACGGGTCAGCGCATCCATCACAGGCTCATCGGCTTTGTAAACGTGCAGACCGGCAAATTCACCGGCTTCATCGCTGTAAACACCGTTCGCCTGCACCAGGTTGATCGTGCCCAGACCGTAGGCTTTACCCGCCACGAAATCTTCCATACCGTGATCAGGAGCCGTGTGTACGGCACCTGTACCCGCATCAGTGGTGACGTGGTCGCCCAGAATGACAGGGACCTGCTTGTCGAAGAACGGGTGTTTCAGCAGCTGATTTTCCAACGCCTGACCGGAAGCGGTCGCCAGTACTTCATATTTGTCTTCGCCCCAGCGCGCCATGATGTCGTCCACCATGGTCGCTGCCAGCACAAAGCGCTGATCACGCAGCTGAACCAGCGCGTAATCAAGATTCGCATTCAGGGATACCGCCTGACTGACCGGCAATGTCCACGCGGTGGTGGTCCAGATCACTACCGACAGATCGCCAGTACCAGCCGGATTACCAAACAACTCCAGCGCTTTTGTCTGATCGATAAAGGTGTACGCCACGTCCAGCGCAATAGAGATCTTATCCTGATACTCCACCTCAGCTTCTGCCAGAGCAGACTGACCCACCACACTCCAGTAAACCGGCTTGTAGCCTTTCACCAGATGACCGTTTTCCACGATACGACCCAATGCACGAACGATGTCAGCTTCAGTCTGATAGTTCATGGTCAGGTATGGATTTCCCCAGTCGCCAACAATACCCAGACGAATAAAGTCCGCCTTCTGTCCGGCAACCTGTTCCGCAGCATATTCACGGCACTTAGCACGGAATTCACGGTAAGGCACCTTATCTCCGGCACGACCGATCAGAGTCTCAACTTTGTGCTCAATCGGCAGACCATGACAATCCCAGCCCGGTACATAAGGGGCATCAAACCCTGCCAGAGTACGAGACTTAACAATCATATCCTTCAGAATTTTATTTAAAGCGTGGCCAATGTGAATGTCACCATTCGCATAGGGAGGGCCATCGTGCAGAACAAATTTCGGACGACCGGCACCGGCCTTACGTAACTTCTCGTACAGGCCAATCTCATCCCAACGTGCCAGACGAGATGGCTCGCGCTTAGGCAAATTGCCGCGCATCGGGAAATCAGTTTCCGGAAGATTAAGGGTATGTTTGTAGTCGCTCATGGCTATGAATCGCTGCTCTTTGTCGGTTTATCTGGTATTGGATTGCTTATGTCAGACGGCCGGTTATCACTCCCGGTTTGGAGGATAGAGTTCGTCTCTATGTCAGCAGCGGCGTTCACTCTGACATCGGCCCGGTCAGCCTAACAGCCCACTGGCCAGCGGAATACCCTGGCTGGCATGCTGCTCAAAATAATCCCGCGCCTGTTGCAGATCCATCATAATCTGCTCCCGCAGGGCGGCAACGTCTGAGAAACGCTGTTCGTCCCTCAACTTACTGCAAAAAGTCACCTGTACACGCTGCCCGTACAGGTCACCATTAAAATCAAATAAGTGCACTTCCAGTGCCGGTCTGACACCATCAATCGTCGGACGGTTACCAATGTTAGCGACGCCCTTATGCAGTAAGCCATCGCCACCACTCATCAGAACGGTATAAACCCCCTGCAGAGCAGGCTGCTTGTCTTTCAAAGAAAGATTGGCAGTAGGCACACCCAACTGGCGGCCCAGTTTACGGCCATGCAATACACGGCCACTGATCTGATAGGGAACACCCAGCAGTTTATTGGCCAGCACAAAGTTAGCTTCAGCCAATACGGTGCGGATTCGGGTGCTGCTGACCCGTTCAGCCTCAACTTCGAAAGTGGTCGTGTTGACCACATCAAAGACCTGTTCCTGCCCGACCTGCTGCAGAAGCGCAAAGTCACCGGCGCGGTCACAGCCAAAACGGAAATCATCACCCACGACCAGATGACGGACACCCAAGCCCTGAATCAGCACCTGATCGATAAACGCCCGACCCGACAGGCTGGCCAGTTTCTGGTTAAAAGGCAAACACAGAATGCGATCGATGCCCTGGGCAGACAAACGCTCGACCTTATCCCGAAAACGGGTCAAACGGGCCGGGGCCTGACTGGCGGCAAAAAACTCTCTCGGCTGAGGCTCAAAAACCACCACAGCAGAGGGCACGCCCAGCTCCAGAGCCTTGGCTTTAACCTGACGCAAAATAGCCTGATGTCCCAGGTGCACACCATCAAAGTTGCCGATTGTGGCGACACAGCCCTGATGCTCCGGACGTAAATTGTGCAAACCCCGTATCAGTTTCATTTTGCTCCTGTCGGTCATAACCTGTTTCTGTCAGCTGATTTATTTTTATAGTACGACTCATCATCGGCCTGCCATTAGCCCAACCGATTGCAATTCGTATGCCGGCATTACCTGCCGGATGGTTGAGCATACGAATTTTCTAAAAGAGACCGATTATAGCGAAATTCCTCGCCACTGCACCCCTTCAACCCACTGATTATCCGCTGCCTGAAACAAACTCCGGACTAATGGCGGATATGGCGTAAACGCAGCCCCGCCAAAACCAGCATGATCAGATAGCTACCTCCTCCGGCAACTACCAAAGCCCCGAGCCAAAACACCCGCTGCTGCCAGCTAAAACCCGCCCATTGCTCGACACCCGGCATCATCCAGATAAGGAGAGCAACCATCACCGCTGCCGCCGGAACCAACTGAAGCAAATAGCGCCCCCAGCCCGGCTGCCAGACAAAAACACCGTCACGACGCAAGGTGTACCAAAGCAAACCGGCATTCAGAAACGCGGAAAGCGAGGTTGCAAGGGCGAGGCCCGCATGATCAAGCCAAAAAACCAGCATCAAGTTAAACACCATATTCGCCACCATGGCGATAATACCGATCTTCACCGGAGTCTTCGTATCCTGACGAGCGTAAAAACCCGGTGCCAATACCTTGATCAGCATAAAGGCCATCAAACCTACGGCATAGGCCCTAAGGCTCAACGCCGCCATATCCACATCATGCACAGTCATCGCACCATACTGAAACAGAGTAAAAAGCAGCGGCTCAGCCAGAACGATAAGCGCCAAAGCCGCTGGCACCGCAATCAGCAGAATCATGCGTACCGCCCAGTCCAGGGTTTTGGCAAAGGCTTCACCGGATTTTTCTGCATGCTTCGTAGAAAGGCTTGGCAGAATGACGGTTGCAACGGCAATACCGAAAACACCCAGCGGAAGTTCGACCAGACGGTCTGAATAGTAAAGCCAGGAAACACTACCGCTGATCAGGAAAGACGCCAGCACCGTATCCAACAGCAGGTTGATCTGGCTGACCGAGACACCGAACAAGGCCGGTGCCATCAGTTTCATAATCCGACGTACGCCCTCGTCCTTCCAGCGGACTTTGGGACGGGGCATCAGGCCGATACGCGCCAGAAACGGCAGCTGGAAAAACAGCTGAGCACAACCAGCAATCAGCACACCCCAGGCCAGCGCCATGACAGGCTCATCCATATAAGGCGTGAGCCATAGCGCTGTACCAATCAGAGAGAGATTCAGCAGTACTGGGGTAAAGGCGGGAATGGCAAAGCGGTCATAGCTGTTGAGAATACTACCCGCAAACGCGGTTAGAGAAATGAGTAACAGATAGGGAAAGGTAATACGCAGCATCTCAGCGGTAAGCGCCTGCTTTTCCGGCAGCTGACTAAAACCCGGAGCAAACACCCAGACCAGCAGCGGCGCAGCAACAATCGCCACCAGAGTAATCCCCGCCAGGGTCAGTCCCAGCGTACCTGCCACGGAATCGATCAGGCCACGAACCGCAGTTCTGTCTCTTTGGCTGCGGTATTCCGATAACACAGGCACAAAAGCCTGATTAAAGGCCCCCTCGGCAAACAAACGCCGGAGAAAATTAGGAATCTTAAAGGCGACAAAAAAGGCATCGGCACCGGCACCGGCACCAAAAAGCCCGGCAATCACGATATCCCGCATCAGGCCCAGCACACGGGAGAGCAATGTCATGACACTGACTAACGCGCCTGAACGCAAAAGTCCCGGCGATTTAACCGCCTTACCTGACTCTACCGAACCAGAGGAGGTGTTCTTGGGATCCTGTTCTGCCATTACGCTACCCTGCAATCAAAGAGACCAATAAACGACAAAAAGATTGTTATAACCGAGATTTACCAAATTTCAGGCACAAAAAAACCGGCCTAAGCCGGTTTTTTCAAAGGTAAAACCTCTAAAATCATGCAGCCAGTGCTTTAACTCGCGCATTCAGACGGCTCTTAGTACGAGCTGCCTTATTTTTAGAGATGATGCCTTTGTCAGCAATACGATCAATTACAGGCTGTGCTGAATTGAACTCTGCCATAGCTTTAGCGTGATCACCCGCTTCAACTGCCGCAACAACGCGCTTGATGTAAGTGCGCACCATGGAGCGCAGGCTGGCATTGTGATTGCGGCGCTTTTCAGCCTGGCGTGCACGTTTTTTTGCAGATGCGATATTCGCCACCGTTAAGCTCCTTGGAGAAATCGGTATTATAAAATTGAAAGACGCATTATGCGTGTTTCACGAATTAAAGTCTAATGTCTTTAGGGGTGCGCATTCTACGGCAATATGTAGGGTATGAACAGCCTTTTTGACAATTAAGACTCATTTTTTACTACGACTTTACGCCATAAAGAAAAAAAATGATGAAAAATCAGCTTCAAAGAAGCCTCTTTTTCTTAAACCAGAACCAGATTATCGCGATTAATCAACTCAGGATCTGCGACATAACCGAGCACAGATTCTATCATACTGCTGGGCTGGCCGAGGATTTTTAATGCATCCTCATGATCGTAATTAACCAGACCTTTAGCAATCAACTCACCCTGCTCACTAACACACTGCACCATATCACCACGACGGAAACGACCAGAAATGCGTTTTACACCGACAGACAGCAAACTGGTATTTTTGTCCCGCAACACGCGCACAGCACCTTCATCCAACACCAGTGTCCCACGGGTTTGCAAGTGCCCGGCCAGCCAGCGTTTACGAGCGGCCCAAGGCGTATCTTTGGGCAAAAAGAGTGTCCCGATAGACTCACCGTCAACCGCACGAACCAAAACATCCGGCTGACGACCACTGGCAACCAGCGTTGTTGCACCTGAACGCGCAGCCAAGCCTGCCGCCCGAACTTTAGTAATCATTCCACCACGACCCAGGCGACCGCCATCCCCGGCCATATCAGCCAGCTCAGGATCATCAGCCCAAGCTTCTTCAATCAGCGTCGCATCAGGGTTTGAACGCGGATCAGCAGTAAACAGACCTTCCTGATCGGTCAGGATTATAAGCGCATCAGCCTCCAGCAAATTAGCCACCAGAGCACCCAGTGTGTCGTTGTCACCGAATTTGATCTCATCGGTCACCACAGTGTCGTTCTCATTGATAATAGGAACAACCCCCAGATCCAACAGTGCTTTAACCGCACTGCGGGCATTCAGATAACGCTTGCGATTTGACAGGTCATCATGGGTCAGCAAAATCTGAGCGGCACGCAACCCATGTCGCATAAACTGCGTTTCATAAGCCTGCACCAATCCCATCTGCCCGACAGCTGCTGCCGCCTGTAGCTCATACAGCGTTGACGGTCGCTCTTTCAGCCCAAGGCGGCTCATGCCCTCCGCCACAGAACCGGAAGATACCAGGATCAGCTCAAGCCCCTGCTCTCGCAGCCTGGCCATCTGGTCAACCCATGCTGTTATTGCCGGCAAATCTAACCCCTGACCATCATTGGTCAACAGTGCACTGCCAATTTTCACTACGATGCGCTTCGCACGCGCCAGTCTGTCACGCTGAGACATCTTTTCTGGCCTTATCATCCAAAAGCTGCCACCTGAGGTGGCGGTTAATCCATGACATCTGAGTTTGGCCGACACCAAAGGGAATCACCTATTTGGCGTATTCCACCTCAACATCGTAATCATCGTCATCAAAATCGTCGTCATCTTCGTCATCCTCAAGCTCAGCAGTCGGTCGACTACGGCCATGGCGACGCTCAAGATAAGCCTCTACACGCTCAACAGCTTCCTCTTCCATGCGAGCACGAATCTCAGCTTCTTCCTCAGCCAGCTCAGGGTTTTCTGCCTGAAGCTCACGCTGCTCATCCAGCCAATTCATAATCTGCTGACAGACAACCTGTGTGCCTTCGCTACTGATTGCAGAAACCCGGAATACCGGCCCATTCCAATTCAGCTCGCTGATAATCCGCTCACAAACTGCATCCTGCTCATCTTCCGGCAGCAGATCCAGTTTATTCAGCACTAACCAACGCGGACGCTCTGCCAGTGTCGGACTGTACTGCTCCAGCTCACGGATGATCGCCTGAGCGGATCCAACCGGATCAGACTCATCAAACGGAGCCACATCAACCAGATGCAACAGCAGTCGTGCACGAGTCAGGTGCTTCAGGAAACGAAAGCCAAGACCCGCACCTTCAGAAGCCCCTTCAATCAATCCGGGAATGTCAGCCATCACAAAGTGCTTATACTGACCCAGCTTCACGACACCAAGGTTTGGCACCAGCGTGGTAAACGGATAGTTAGCCACTTTCGGCTTAGCCGCAGAGACCGAACGGATCAGGGTCGATTTACCGGCATTCGGCAAACCCAGAAGACCCACATCGGCCATCACCTTCATCTCAAAGCGCAGATTACGCTCTTCACCCAGTGTACCGTTAGTGGTTTTACGCGGTGCGCGGTTGGTACTGGTTTTAAAACGGGTATTACCCAGTCCGCGACGACCACCCTGAGCAACCGTCAGCTCCTGACCGATCTCGGTGATATCACCCAGAACTTCCAGCGTATCTTCATCGATAACCGTGGTACCGACCGGTACCTGAATATACAGATTCTCACCAGCCTTACCGGAACACTGACGTCCCTGACCACCTTCACCGTTCTCAGCCCGGTAACGGCGCTGATAGCGGAAATCGATCAGGGTATTCAGGGAATCATCACCCACAAGGATAACGTCGCCACCATGACCACCATCACCGCCATCAGGACCACCTTTGGCGATATATTTTTCACGGCGAAAACTCAGACAACCATTACCACCTTTACCGGCAGCAACGTGAATACTTGCTTCATCTACAAACTGCATGCTTGCGTGCTCTTAATCTGGTGTGTTGTTCCAGCTTTTCATCAGCCATACCCCTGCGGATCTGTCATCGGGCCATACCGACACACGTCTGTCGGCTAGCTCCGTGTATCCCACCGATTGTTCATCCAGCCGTAGAAAAGCCCTGTATTTAAGGTATCTGACGCAGGTATTCGACACCTCAGATTAAAACGGTGCCGATGGAAACGCTTAACTGCAGTAAACCTGCAGGTTCTGCCCAAACACCCTGTAAGACTTAAGCCTGAACAGAGAAACATTAAGTTATGGCAGATACGAAAAAAGCCCCGCACACGGCGAGGCTTTTTCAACCGATAAAATCGGTCTTACGCAGGTACGATAGTAACGGTTTTACGTTTCTTCGGACCACGTACTTCAAATTTCACAACACCGTCTGTGGTAGCAAACAGAGTGTGATCTTTGCCGATACCAACATTAACCCCAGGGTGGAACTTAGTGCCACGCTGACGAACAATGATGTTACCTGCTTTAACTACCTGACCGCCGAAGCGCTTAACACCAAGGCGTTTCGATTCGGAATCGCGACCGTTACGGGTACTACCACCAGCTTTTTTGTGAGCCATGAGTACTTCCTCGTTAAATGGATCTTGCCGGGCAGACTCCACTCCGCGAGTGATTATTGAGCCTGACCGAAACTGAAATTTTGTTAGTAAAAATTAACCAGCGATGCCGGTGATTTTTACTTCGGTGAACCACTGACGGTGGCCCTGACGCTTCATGCTGTGCTTACGACGACGGAACTTGATGATAGTAACTTTATCACCGCGACCGTGGTTTACAACTTCAGCAGAAACTTTAGCGCCATCAACCAGAGGAGCGCCAACTTTAACGTCTTCACCGTTAGCAACCAGCAGAACCTGATCGAAATCTACAGCAGAACCGGTTTCCAGTTCCAGCTTTTCGATTTTCAGGACATCGCCTTCTTTAACGCGGTACTGTTTACCGCCAGTTTTGATAACTGCGTACATGCTTGTTCTCCAAAAAACAGCAGTGCTTAGTAGAGTTGGATGCTTCTTACTTACCTGCTTTGAATAGAAGCGCTCTGGCAACTATCGGACAGGGAGCAAAGGACTGCAGACAAATCAAAATTTGCGCACAGTAACTAAGCAGGGCGCGCATTTTATAGCAAGCAGCCATTAACAGCAACCAAAAGACCCGCTTTTTAAGGGCGATTTTAATGACCGAAGCTTAAAAAACAGACAACACACTGATAATTCAGTAAAAGCGCATAATGACCGATTATTCCCTATGCATATTCCGGCCTTTCCTTGACACCCCACCCCCTGCCCAATAGCATTCAGACAGCCCACGGGCAATCTGACAACTGATAGCCAATCAACGAGAAAAGCAGTCCTGAACATGCAGCCAAAGAGCGCCATCCACGATCTGGTAGCGGACGACTTCACCGCACTGAACACCTATATTATCGACCAACTGCACTCACGGGTGCCCCTCGTTGAAAAAATCGCTGAATATATCGTCGATAGTGGCGGCAAACGCATGCGCCCCCTGTTAGTACTTCTGACCTGCAAAGCCTTCGGTTGTAATGATGACAAGCGTATACCGTTGTCGGCACTTGTAGAGTTTATCCACACTGCTACCCTGCTGCATGATGACGTGGTCGACGAATCAGACCTGCGCCGCGGCCGGGATACCGCCAACAACAAATGGGGTAACGCCCCAAGCGTTCTGGTCGGCGACTTTCTTTACACCCGCGCCTTTGAACTGATGGTCAACATCGGCCACATGGATATTCTGAAAATCTACGCCAACGCCACCAACGTGATCGCAGAAGGCGAAGTGCTGCAGCTGACCAACGTGCGCAATCCGAAAATCACTGAAGAACAATATATGACAGTGATCAAGGCCAAAACAGCCATGCTGTTTGAAGCCGCAACGGAGTCTGCTGCTATTCTGTCCGGCGCGAATGCAGAACAGCAAAAGATGATGGCAGACTACGGTAACTATCTGGGACTGGCGTTCCAGCTGCAGGATGACCTGCTGGACTACAAAGGCGATGCCAGCGCCATGGGTAAAAACGTTGGTGATGATCTGGCAGAAGGCAAGCCGACTCTGCCACTGATTCGCGCCATGGAGGTCGGTAATGAAGAAGATGCCAAGCTCATCCGAAAAGCAGTCCGCAAAGGTGGCCTGGAATTTCTGGAACCGGTTCTCGAAATCATCAACAGAACAGGTGCTCTGGACTATACCGAACAAAAAGCCTTTGAGATGGCGGATAAAGCCAAAGCCAGCCTGGCTTGCCTACCGGACTCACCCTTTAAAGAGCGCTTGGCTCTGTTCGCTGACATGGCAGTGAAACGCAGTAACTAGCTGAGTGACCAGATTTGCCTGTGCTCAGCAGAGCTTTGGGCAAATCAGGATCACGTAAAAAAGTGCTTTTAAAACAAGGGTATAAAATACCTCTCACAACCCTCTATGATGCAGTTCTCAAGACTGATATTTTATAGGGACTGTTATCAGGATTAGCTTAAAGGGGCACAGGAACGCCTACTGATGAGATATCGACAGGCGGCATGAACGCAAAAAAAACCTCTTTATATTCTGCAAGCGCGGCGCAATTGGCCACGCTGGACAATCTTAGCGTTCCAACCCTGATCGCAACCCGAGACGGCAGCCTGCAATATGCTAACAAGGCTGCACGTCATCTGCTGACCTACGGTTTATCCATCAGCCACCCTCTTTCCGGTCAGGAACTCTTCAACCGGCTTACTCCCGATCAGTCAGAACAACTGAAACAAGCCTGTGGACGCTTCTGCGATGGACAGCTCAGCCTGACATTCCACTACGGTCAGCATCAGAAAAGCGTACAGATTTTTTTGTCGCCATTGCCAACCAGCACCCTTGCCGAAGAACTGCTGCAGATCACCCTCAAAGACGTTACCCAATACGAAGCGGCTCAACGCCTCCCGGTACACTTCCATCAGGCGATGCAGCAAACGGAAGACATGGTGATGGTTACGGACTGTCACGGCAGTATTGAATACGTCAATCCAGCCTTTATGAGCCAGACAGGCTACAGCGAAGCCGAAGTTCTGGGTAATAATCCGCGCCTTCTCAGTTCGGACGAGCACGATGCTGAATTTTATGCGCAAATGTGGAAAACACTGCGTGCAGGTGAGAGCTATCGCAGTATTTTTATCAATCGCCGTCGTAATGGCGAGCGCTACCATGAAGAGAAAACCATTACACCGATCCGGGATGATAACGGACAGATCAGTCATTTTGTCGCGACCGGTCGTGACATCACCGACCTGATCAACAGTGAACAGCGTCTGAACTATCTCAGACGCTTTGACACTTTGACCGGTCTCCCGAACCGCCAGCGTTTGTCTGAGCAGTTTGAACAGCACGTTATGCAGCGCCGTAAAACCCCTATGGCACTCTTTCTGGTGGACCTGGATCGCCTCAGTCGGATCAATGACAGCCTAGGCCGGGGCGCAGGTGACGAGCTTCTTCGTCAGACCGCGAACCGACTGCGTAAAGCACTACCCTCGCATTATGTTGGCCGCCTTGGCAGCGATGCCTTTATGGTGCTGGCAGAAGAAGTACAAACACCGGACCAGGCGGCACATCTGGCACAAAAAATTCAGCAGGTGATCGCACTACCTTTTGAACTGACTCAGGCAGAACTTTTTATTAGCGTCAGCTTAGGCATCACCCTTTACCCTTACGACGGTGATCAGTTTGATGAACTGGTCAATAAAGCCGACAGCGCTATGCACCGCTGTAAAGAACATGCGCAGCCATTCGGGTTCTTCACCGAAGACCTCACCTTACAGACTCAGCGCCGTGTTAAACTGGAAAACCAACTGCGTCAGGCACTGTTACACAAAGAGTTTCACCTTGTCTTCCAACCCAGAGTCGACCTGGCAAGCGGCCTGATTACAAGCGCTGAAGTATTACTGCGCTGGATCAAGGCTGACGGAAAAATGACATCACCGGGTGAATTTATTCCGGTTCTTGAAGAGATGGGACTGATCACATCAGTGGGCGAGTGGGTACTGATGCGCGCCTGCATCTCTGCCAGCCAGTGGCAAAAGCAAGGCCACCGGATGCGTATCTCGGTCAACCTTTCTGCACGACAGCTGCGCCAGCCTAATTTACCGGACATTGTCGACCGGTGCCTTACCTCATCAGGACTGGAACCGGATCTACTGGAGTTGGAACTGACTGAAACCAGTATGCTGGAAGATGTTGAACACTCTATCGCAACACTTACCCAGCTTAGGGCAAAAGGTATCCGGATCGCCATCGATGACTTTGGTACTGGATACTCCTCTCTGGCCTACCTGAAAAAATTGCCGGCAGATACACTGAAAATCGATCAGGCATTTGTTCAGGAGCTGGATAGCGATGATCCAAGTGACCGCAATATTGTGCAAACCATCATTCAGCTGGCTCACAATTTTAACCTCAGCGTTACGGCAGAAGGGATTGAAACCAAAGAGCAGCTGGCGATTATTCAGGAACTGGGCTGCAATGAAGCCCAAGGCTTTCTGTTAGCCAAGCCGATGAACGAGACCGAGCTTCTGACCACTAAACACCGGTTTGAAGAAAAGTCCGGCTGTTTCAGCAACTCTGCCCCTTAACGATTCTCATCCTGCAGAAATGCCAGACGACGCTGTTCAGCTTTTAGCCGGGCTTCCATATCATCAGGCCATAGCGGGCGATCCAACAAAAAACCCTGAGCGATATTGCAGCCTAACTCCTGCAGATACTCCAGCTGCTCGGTTGTTTCCACACCCTCAGCGATCGTCAGCAAATTCAGGTTTTTAGCCAGACCGATTATCGCGCTTGTAATCGCCGCATCATCGGTATCCATCGGCAGATCAGAAATAAAGGCTTTGTCGATCTTGAGCTTATCCAGAGGGAAGCGCTTGAGGTAAGCCAGCGAAGAATACCCGGTGCCAAAGTCATCAAGAGACAGCCAAACGCCCAAACCTTTCAGATCAGCCAAAATCTCAATCGCCTGAGAAGCCCCCTGCATCAGAGTGCTCTCAGTTACCTCAATAACAAGATTTTCCGCAGGGAAGCCTGTCTCTTTTAATACCTGCTGAACCTGATCAGCCAACCCCTGCCGGAACTGAAGGGCTGATACATTAACCGCCAGCTCTATATCCGGATAGCCCGCCTGACGCCAACGCTGCCCCTGTGTACAGGCTTCACGCAAGACCCATTCACCCAGTTCTAAGATCAGGCCGGTATCTTCTGCCAAACCAATAAAGAAATCTGGCGGCACCAACCCTTGTTCAGGGTGTTGCCAGCGCACCAGAGCTTCAACGCCCCGCAAACGCATACTCCCCATACAGAACTGAGGCTGATAAACCAATCGCAGCTCTCCTCCGGCAATCCCTTTACGAAGCGCATTCTCCATCACCAGCCGACGGGAAACATCATCATTCATCTGCTGTGTAAAGAACTGATACTGATTCCGACCCTGCGCTTTAGCATGATAAAGCGCCGCATCCGCATTTCGGAACAGCATCTCAAAATTCAGCCCATCACCGGGATAAAGCGTAATACCAATACTCGGTGTCAGGGTCAGTGTATGACCACTCAACTCCACGGGCTGACTGATTTGCTGCAGAATGTCTCTAGCCAGCACCGCTGCCTCATTGGGATGTTCCAACTCGGGCAAGAGCAATACAAATTCATCACCACCAACACGACTCACGGTCACGCCATCAGGCACCAGAGCGGTCAACCGCTTAGCAACGGCACACAACAACCGGTCTCCAACCTCATGCCCTAAAGAATCATTCACATTTTTGAAGCGATCCAGGTCGACAAACAACAGCGCCAAAAGGGCCTGATTATGACGGGCCAGATGAATCGCCTGATCCACACGGTCAGCCAATAACCGACGATTTGGCAGGTCGGTCAGAGAGTCGTACTCAGCAAGATAGCGCAGCCGCTTCTCATTAGCTTTGCGCAGCGAGATATCGCTGAGGGTAGCGATATAGTTTTTAATTTCACCCTCTTCTTTCACCATACTAAGTGAAAGCCACTCAGGGAAAAGAACCCCGTCTTTTCTTCGGTTCCAAACCTCGCCCTGCCACTGCCCTGTCTTAACCAGACGGGACCACATATCCTCATAGAAGCGCTCATCGTGATTTCCCGATGCCATGAAAGAGGGGTTCTTCCCTAGCGCCTCAGCTTCCGAATATCCTGTAATCTCAGTAAATGCCGGATTAACGGCTAAGATCCTGTTCTGGGCATCGGTTATCACAATCCCCTCAGTGGCATTGCGAAATACCTGGGCAGATAATTCCAGTTCACGGCTATTATCGGTCAACTGGGCTTTCTGCCGTTCAATATTCAGCTCATAGTTAACAAACAGGACTTTCAACCAACGGGAATAGAGAAGAATCAGGACAAGGGATAGCAACAGAGCAATACTCAGAACCAGCAGAAAAGCACGAACCGATTCACTGCTCTCCTTATCCAGCAGCACTTTATGCTCTTTCAGCATAGGCGCCAAATCATCCGGGTAGATGCCTGCCACCAGAATCCATCCCCACTCAGGCACAACCTTAACCAGAGAGCGCTTGACCACCGGGCCTCGCCCATCAGGGTAGAACCAGCTGTACTCCACAACACCGCCACCACCCGCGGCACTATTCATAATGGATTCAATGGCACCCCGTTGAAGTCCCTGTATTGCCGGAGTATCCGCCAAAGTGGATAACGCAGTATTCACCAGAGTATTGCCCTGCATATCCAAAACTGAGATGTAGCCATTATCACCAAAGCGGAAATTCTTCAGCCGGCGCAGAACCTCCTGTTTCAGATCATTCTCGATGCGGTAGAGATAATCCCCTGCACCGATGATCCAATCGTAAGGCTCGAACAAGCGCACATAAGCAATTTTATCTTCCATGTACTTTTTATTGTCCGGCGGATACCAGCGATAACGGGAGAAACCATATTGTTGAGGGCCCTGTACCGCATCAATCAACCCCCTCATAATGTAATGCCCGGTGTCATCCCGGTTATCAAACAGAGACTTGCCCTCCAACTGAGGGGCGGTAGGCAAAAGCACGCACATGCCATCAGTATCATCAATAAAAAGATAGCCACGACCATCAAAGAAACGAACCTGACGCAGTGATTCACGGATCAGCTGCTTAATTTCAGCATCTGGCAGCTTATCCTTACTCTGTTGATAAATAGATCTGGCAACATTGATAGCCTGATCCACAAAGACTTTTGACTGATCTTTCAATACTTGCTCTGTACGGGTGCGCATGTATTGAATATAGCTGATGGTCGCATCGAGTTCGGATGTCAGAAGTGCCTCCTGCTGCCCCAGAACCTCCTGCTCCAGGCTCTGTAGCTGCTGCTGTTTCTGACTTTGAAGCGCAAACAGGAAATAACCACTGACAATCAGGCTGATAAACAGCACAACCGCCAGCATTCCTATTGTTTGTAACCCCGGCAAACGACGGGCGTTGATCTCAAAATTCATAGATAGCCTTAAATACAGCCACTCCGATAGCTTGATTCAATTCGCTTCAGGAACGGCAAACCAGATCATCCGGAATGGACACGGGATAATCTGACATAAAGTCCAATAATCATCAGCACATGTAATGCGAGCGTTGCACCAACTAAGATCACAATACTCTGCTCAAGAAGGCCCAGCACGACCATCCCAAGAACAGCGCTGACAATCATAAAGATAGCGTTGTAAATATTATTTGCTGCAATCAGCCATGCACATGACTCACCGGAAGTTTGCTGCAAACGGGTATAAAGAGGTACGGCATAAATACCACCGCCAATGCCTATAACACCAAAAGCCAGCAGTGTTGTTTCAAGCGCTGAACTGGGGATCAGTAAAAGCATTCCAAGCGCGATAAGAACAGCACCCAACCAGTAAACACCAACAAAGTTGATTTTAACATACAGCTTTCGACTACTCAGAGACCCAATGCCTACTCCCCCGGCAAAAAAACCTAATACCAGAGAGAAAACCCAGGGCTCCGCCGCAAGATGATCTTCTACCCAGGCAGGCAACTGAGTCAAAAGAGTCGCACCAACAAACCAGAACCAACTGATCGACAAGACCAGATAGAGACCTTCTTTGTTGTCATGGCAAAGCTTCATCGTCTGAGAGAAACTTAGCCGGTCCGATGCTGGCTGCTCATTTTTTAACGGCTCAATGCGTCGACTTTGCCATAAGCCGATCAACGCCAATAGCACGATAGTGATCGCCACCAGATCCTTCGGCATCAGTGTAATTCCCAAACTCAACTCGGTACTGAGCAGTACACCCGCAGCCAGTGTTCCCAGAAGAATCGCCAGAAAAGTTCCCAGTTCCACCCAGCCATTAGCCGAAATCAGGTCTCCCTGCTTAAACCAGGCCGGTAAAATGCTGTACTTCACCGGCCCGAATAACGCTGACTGAGTCCCCATCAGAAACAGCAACAACAGGAGCACAATCCCCTGGTCCAGCCAAAGCATAAGCGCTGCCAACAACATGATCATGCATTCCGCCATTTTAAGTCGGCGCATCAGCAAAGCATGGTCGTGACGAATCGCCAGATTTGCTCCGACCGATGAGAACAGCAGGAAAGGCAAAATAAAAATACCCGCAGCCAGATTGTTAACCAGCCCAACATTGCCCATCGGCACCGTCAGCACACCGTAGGCAAACAGAATTAACAGCGTGTTTTTATAAACATTGTCATTAAATGCACCAAAAAACTGAGTCAGCCAGTAAGCGGTAAAACTCTTGTGTCGTCCTAAAAGCATCCGAAGCTCCGTGCACCTGTTGTAAATAGGGAGTCGTGTTGCCGAAATTTAAGCCAGACAACAGTTCAGTAAACAGCTTTAACAAAATAGCGCTACTCTAGTGCTTTTTTAACCGTAAAGAAAAGACTACTCTTCACAAGCGTTATATAAAGCAACGCTAAAGTAACATTCATATTTTTCTTGGAAAAATATATAAGGAAAGCATTATGAAAAATGTTGGCTCTATCGATAAAATCTTGCGAGTGGTTGTTGGCCTGGCTCTGATTGCGATTGTATTTGTCGGCCCGCAAACGCCATGGGGCTGGATTGGTGTTATTCCTCTTCTGACAGCCGCTATCGGCTTCTGCCCGCTATACAAATTAATCGGTGTAAATACCTGTCGGACAAAATAAACGACAAGCCCGGTGATAAAAAAGCTCTGGCAAGATTTCTTCATGTCGGGGCTTTTTTTGCTTTAAACTAAGCCTCAGGACGGTTAGATTACCTTTTGAATCCACAGAATATTTTCCAAGACTGATAGCGACAATCTGAGTCACACAAAGTCTCACGATGTTACAACGTGAAACAGTCATTAAGGAGCGGACAGCGCTAATATGACTCCGGTTAATCCCAATCACATATAAGCCTGCTTAGACAAAAAATGGATGAAAGAAAATTAGCGCCCAGCGCTACTTCTGCAGAAACACCCAAAGACCTGCCATCAGTGCCGGGAGTATACCCTGCGCATCATAAAATGACGTCTGCAGAAATGGCGGAAAAGGAAGCCGAACGAGAACGGGAAAAAATCAAAGCGCAGTGGGAAGCCAAACAAGCCGAGAAAAAACAGGAAGAGCGTAAAAAGGCTGAAGAAGCCCGAATCAAAGCTGAACGTGAAAACCTGTATAAAGACCTGGAAACACTGGATTACACACTGCTGTCTCTTGACGATTACCCCTCTGATTACGAAATTGAATCTGCCCGTCGCTCACGCCTAGGCTGGTTTTTTGGTTTGGGTATTTCTGTATTTCTGTTTACCAGCTCATTATTGAACCTGGTACACCCTTGGGTGGGTGGTATAGCAGGCGGCATCGCTTTCGTTCTCTGGCTGAGCCATGGCACCGGCATGATGCATTTTTTACCGGGTCTTTCCCGCTATCCGGAGCTTTTGGCTAAACGTCGCCGTATAAAAAACAGTGTGACCGAATATATTCAGCAGATCGAAGGTAAACGGGGCTTTATCCATCGTATCTATCCGTTAGTACATCATAACTCTCGCCTAAGAGCCCGCAAGTTTCGCCGAATTGCGCTGATGTCAAAAGAACACAATCTGATGAGCAATATGAAGACACTTCAGGATGTTGCTCTTTATCACGAGTATCTTGATGAGTGCCGTAAAGCCGCAGAAGAGTATTTCCGCAAAGAACGAGAAGATCAGTTACTTGGGGATCTAGATATTGACCCCAATGTGGAAAATCTGGAGCAGGATCTTGACGAAAATCAGCAGAAAGACGATGACACAGACAGAGAAACCACTCCATTAGATGAAAAGCCTCTAAAAACAGACAATACGCTTGCTGACAATCAAGAACCCGAGCCAACTGACAAAACGAATCCTGAGCCTAACTCAGATGAACCTCAATCAGAAGACTTGGCGGCAACCTCATCCGAACAGGACGATCAGGCAAAACAACGCTGACCCCTCATTAAGGAGCGAACAATGGCAGAGACAACCTCCCCCCTTCAACATGTTGTGGTTCTTGGAGCCAGTCCGAAAACAGAGCGTTATTCCAATCAGGCTGTTCGCTTACTAAAAGAGCATCATCATCGGGTTACTGCAGTCAATCCCGCATTTGACCAAATCGAAGGTCAAGCCTGCGTTCACCATCTGGCCGATATTCAGCAGCCGGTTGACACCTTATCTCTTTATCGCAATGCATCTCAGCTTTCAGAGCAAATTAATGATATTATCAGCTTGAATCCAAAACGCGTGATTTTTAATCCCGGCACCGAATCATGGGAGCTTCAGCAAGCTTTAACTCAGGCAGGTATTTCCTGGCAGGAAAGTTGCACGCTTGTCATGCTACGCAGCGGTCATTTCTGAAGGACTTCGCCCCCTCAGAAATACATTAGAGGATTTTGTATTGCACAACATCTCGTGACAAAATCAGAAAGACATACTCCCTCTATGCAAGTACCTACTTTAACTCCGGAACGTCTGGCCGTTTTTATTCCCTTCTCAAAACTTTCTGGAGAACACCTGATTCTACTTTGCCTCCGTATAGACGTCTGCCGTCTGGAAGAAGGTAACGAACTGAGCTCACGGGGAGATAAACGCAATGAAGAACTGTTTCTGCTAAGCGGCCGTGTCAGCATTTTTGGTGAAAGTGAAGCCAATATCACCCTGTCGGCCGGTGATGACCGTAGTCGTTTCAGCCTGTTGAATCTACGCCCCAGCCCCAACCGCATCATAAGCCAGACTCAAATCGAGTATTTTCTGATCGATAGTGAGTTACTGCAATCTCTTCAGGCGGAGTGCTCACAACCCTCATTACCTTTGACAGAAGTACTTGCTAACGACAACAGCCATCCCTTGGTACTTCAATTCTATCGTGCCCTGATACAAAACCAACTATCACTTCCAGCCCTGCCCGAAGTCACCCGCAAAGTCAGCCAAATCATTTTAGACGAAGAGCTCAATACCGATAAGGTCGTTGCACTGGTTGCTGCCGATGCTACTGTGGCAGCACGCCTTTTAAAATTGGCTAATAGCACACTCTATAGGGGTTGCGTGCAGATCAGCCAATTGCAAGATGCTATTGTACGCTTGGGAATGGATGCCACCCGGCATCTGGTTTTGGCTTTTGCGCTGCATGATCAAAACCAGATTCCAGCAGCGCCCTGGGTACGAAAGCGCCAGCTGCGTAGCTGGAAAGAGAGCATTCAGCTGGCAGCCATCTGTTACGTCCTGGCCAAGAAATGCACAAAGATACCGCCGGAAGAAGCGCTGTTGGCCGGCCTGTTGCACAACATTGGTGAGCTGCCTTTACTGCAGTTTGCCAATCAGTACCCGGAACTCGCAAACGACCCGGACTATCTTGATCAGATTATGCAGGAAGCCCGGGGACAAGCAGGCGCGATGATTCTGCATCGCTGGAACCTTCCCGTTTCTCTGGTGACCGCAGTTCAGCATGTGGACACCTGGTTCTATGAACCCAATGCGACCGAAGCAACCCTGACGGATATTCTGATTCTGGCCCGACTGCACAGCATCGCCATGAATGAGCGAGCCCCTTCGGCACCAGCAATCAGTCAGGTACCGTCCTACGAGAAGATCGCTCCCGGCCCTCTGACCAGTCAGCAACGTCTGGAGATCCTTGAAGATGCCCGGGATCAGATCATCGAGATCCGTAATCTTCTGAACCAATAGCAATTCAAATCTGATCAATAAATTTTTTCTCTCTTTTAGCATCCGCTAAAACCCAGTCATGGGTTAAGATAGCCCCAGCAGACATTTTAAAGATCAATAAAGAAGGAGTTGAGCGTGCGAGCACTGATTCAGCGGGTAGCCCAGGCAAAGGTTGAAGTTGATCAGCAGTGCATCGGTGAAATCAATCAAGGTCTTCTGGTCTTTATCGGCGTAGAGAAAGGGGATCGGGCCGAAGATGCTGACCGCCTGCTGAAGAAACTACTGGCTTACCGTGTATTTGCCGATGCTGACGATAAAATGAATCTCAGCGTGACGGATATTCATGGGGGACTGCTGCTGGTTTCTCAGTTTACACTGGCCGCCAACACGCAAAAGGGACTCCGACCCAGTTTCTCATCCGCTGCCCCTCCGGCAGAGGGAGAGGCCCTGTACAACTATTTTGTTGAACAGGCCCGAAATCTACACCCGGTTGTCGCAACCGGTCGCTTTGGTGCTGATATGAAGGTAGAGCTGCTCAACGATGGCCCGGTCACCTTCCTGCTGGAAACCTGAGTGAGATACTATTTTCCTAAGGCAGAGCTATGACACAAAACGCTGCATCACAAAAAGTCGCATTAGTTACCGGTGGGGGGCAGGGTATAGGCCGTGCCATCTGCCGGGGACTGCTCCATCAGGGCATGATTGTCATCTGTGCTGATATTGATCTTGAAGCTGCCGATGAGACCGCTGCGCTTTATGCCGATCTGGGTACGATTAAGGCCTGCTCTCTGGATGTCGCTGATGAACCTGTGGTTCAGGGTTGTATTCAGGAAATTATCGGTGAATTTGGCCGTCTGGATGTTCTGGTCAATAACGCGGGTCTGTCCACACCTTTCAATGATCCGATTGAAGATCTTTCGCTGGAAGATTGGCAGCGCTATCTGGATGTCAACCTGACTGGCGTTTTTCTGGTCAGCAAACATGCCGTTCCGTACCTGCGGGAACAACAGGGCAGCATTATCAATATCGGTTCATCCCGCGCAAATCAATCTGAGCGGGATACCGAAGCCTATGCCGCAAGCAAAGGCGGTGTTATCTCCCTGACTCACTCGCTGGCGATCAGCTTAAGTGGCGAAGTACGCGTTAACTGCATCAGCCCCGGCTGGATCGAGGTGGGCGACTGGCAGAAATCCCGAACCCGCATTGAACCGATCCACTCACCGTCCGATCTGGCGCAGCATCCGGTTGGCCGTATCGGAAAACCGGATGATATCGCGTATATGGTCTGCTATCTGGCGACCGATGTAGCTGGCTTTATTACCGGTCAGAACTTTGTCATCGATGGTGGCATGAGCATCAAAATGTCCTATAACGACAGTTAAAAAAACAGCATTTGAAAGCCGTAACCACCCACTATAATAATAGCTATCCAATAGCCATGAGAGCTTGAGACCATTCTTTGATCTTAAGCTCTCGCACTGCTTCTTATAAGAACCCGCTTATAAAATAAGCCAATGCTCTGTTAGAACCACTCGTACCACGAGCTTCAGGCAAAAGAGTAGAGAACATATCCACAATCAGCGAGACAATTCACTAAGCTATTTTAAGAAAGGAATTTGAAATGGTGCCGGCACCAGGAGTTGAACCCGGGACCTACTGATTACAAGTCAGTTGCTCTACCGACTGAGCTATACCGGCAAAAAAGATTTAAAGCAAGATGGCTGGGGTACCAGGATTCGAACCTGGGGATGCTGGAATCAGAATCCAGTGCCTTACCGCTTGGCGATACCCCAATAAAAAATAATAGTGGTGGCCGGAGACGGAATCGAACCGCCGACACGAGGATTTTCAATCCTCTGCTCTACCAACTGAGCTATCCGGCCAAACCATGCTTCAAAAAATTATCAGCGTAGGAAAATATGAGAAGTGCTGAAGTGGTGCCGGCACCAGGAGTCGAACCCGGGACCTACTGATTACAAGTCAGTTGCTCTACCGACTGAGCTATACCGGCAAAAAAGATTTAAAGCAAGATGGCTGGGGTACCAGGATTCGAACCTGGGGATGCTGGAATCAGAATCCAGTGCCTTACCGCTTGGCGATACCCCAATAAAAAATAATAGTGGTGGCCGGAGACGGAATCGAACCGCCGACACGAGGATTTTCAATCCTCTGCTCTACCAACTGAGCTATCCGGCCAACGAGGCGTATTAAACAAGAAAGACTTTTTTGCGTCAACTCTTTTTTCAAAAAAAGTTAAAAAAATACAGTCGCTTAATGGCTTTTTAACTTTCCGGAGGCACGTAACCTGCAACAGGCTCAAGATCTTCAGAATTTGTGAAGAATTTATCCATTTCAGCCATTAAAAACTGACGTGATTCTGGGTTCATCATATTCAGATGCTTTTCATTGATCAGCATGGTTTGGTATTTAAGCCACTCCTGCCAGGCCAATTTTGAAACACTTTGCACAATCTCCTGACCCTTTGCACCTGGAAATGGTGGAACAACCAAGGCCTCGAGTTCTTTCTGATATTTTTTGCAGAATACAGTCTGACTCATCGTATTTTCTCCAGAAATAAAGTGAAACGGGTGAAGGTAGCAGCTTAACGGTGCAACAGTTTATGAATAGGCCCCGGAAGACCGATACTATCGGGCTGTTGAGGGTTGTACCAGCGGGAGCTCTGTTCCCCGATATTGTTCTCAATCAGTTGCTCTTGGGCCGGTGTCAGTCTAATCCGCTGGATCTCAGCTTGCAGAGTAAAGTGAGAAAATTTGTGTTCTAGCCGTTGGTCATGCTCGCTGTTTGGGAGTGTTGGTAGCAGCTTTTCCAGCTCAACCTGATCCGGCAGGCTCCAGAGGCCACCCCAGATACCTGTGGCTGGGCGCTGAAACAGCAAATAGTGCTGCTGGGCATTCTGCAGTAAGTAGAGTTTTTGCTGGCGCACCGGATTGGTTTTTTTAGGTTTGGAATTGGGGAAATCATGCTGGCTCCCGGTGCTTCTTGCTGCGCACCAGTCCTGAACCGGGCATAAATCGCACTTGGGGTTTCTTCGGGTGCAGACTAAAGCCCCCATATCCATAACGGCTTGGGTATAGGCTTGGCTGCGGCTTTCAGGTGTGTAGTGCTCCGCCAGTAGCCAAAGTGTTTTCAGCGTTTTGCTTTGTCCCGGCCATCCGGGCACACAATGGAGGCGCGCAAGAAGCCGTTTAACATTGCCATCGAGAATCGCGGCTGGTTTATCAAAGCTTTGGGCAACAATAGCTGCTGCGGTTGAGCGCCCGATTCCGGGTAATGCCTCCAGTAGAGCGGGCTCATCCGGAAACGCACCCTGATATTGTTCTGTCAGTACCTGAGCGCATTTATGAAGATTGCGCGCACGGGCGTAATAGCCGAGACCGGTCCATAGATGGAGTACTTCATCGACTTCCGCTTTGGCAAGAGCCTCGACAGTTGGGAAGCGGGCAATAAAGGCTTCGAAATACGGAATAACGGTAGCAACCTGGGTTTGCTGCAGCATTACTTCTGATAACCAGACCTTGTAGGCGGTCCGGTTCTGCTGCCAAGGCAAGGATTTTCGGCCGTGTTCATCGTACCAATCAAGTAGGGCCGTTGAGACCTTTTGTGCG
This sequence comes from Oceanospirillum sp., assembly GCF_982874595.1. Taxonomy (NCBI): domain Bacteria; kingdom Pseudomonadati; phylum Pseudomonadota; class Gammaproteobacteria; order Oceanospirillales; family Oceanospirillaceae; genus Oceanospirillum; species Oceanospirillum sp. The sequence goes on from NZ_CEYNZH010000011.1 coordinate 80,425, forward strand.
TTGTGAGGTTTAACAGACAGATCCAAGTTGAATACCTGCAGGCATGAATTTTGTTCGGTTGAACAGAGGGCACCGCATAGAAAAGGGTCGGTATAACCGACCCTTTTGCTGGGTTTTGCTCATTTTAACTGAGGATGCCTTTTGGTCAAATCAAGAGGCTATCCCGGTGGCCCAATGGAAAGGGCCATCGCTTAATTGAAAAGGCTCTTCAGCTTTTTCTTGGCTTCCTCTTCAGCTTTCTTCCGGGCCGCGGCCTTTTCTGCTTCCAGCTTGGCTTTAGCCTCTGCTTTCAGGCGGGCTTGCTCCGCATCCGCTTTGGCTTTCAGACGAGCTTTTTCAGCATCCGCTTTAGCTTTCAGACGGGCTTTTTCAGCGTCGAGAGCTGCCTTGGCCTCCGCTTCAGCCATTTTGGCGATGGTGTCTCCAATGGCGTTGCTGTCCAGGCCGCAGTTGATATCAAACGGTGTGCCATAACTTCCTTTGCAGGCAACTGGCCAGCGCACGGTCTTGAAACTGCTTTTAACGGTGCAGACCTTGTCGTTGGCGTCAGTGATTTGGGCGCCCATGTTGTAGGCAAAGGTCTCTTTAGGTAGGTTAAGTTTGCCGTAACCGGTGAGTAAAATGCCCGGTGTTGCGATGGTCATATCGTTGTTCTGACCGACACCGTTTTTAAAGACCATGCTGCCTTTTAGCGAGGTGAAGTCAGTATTCGGCGACCATTGAGCGTTTTTAGCATCGCCCAGTGCGCTACACATCTCTTTCGCCAGGTTGGTCTTCAGGAAGGCACCATTCTGAACGTTGAAGTCGACCTTGCCGTTAAGGTTGCTCATCAGCGTTGAAATACGGTTTGTCTTGGTGGTGAAGTTAGCATTTGCCGAAACGGCACCTGCAACATCTTCAAACTCAACCATCTGCGCCAGAATCGGAGTGATCTCCACACCTGCAGTGGCATGTTTAAAGTTGATGGTCAGGGGTGTCGGGCGTACATCAAGTTTGGCGGTATTGGTGATACTGCCACCGTAAAGTTTTGCATTCGCTTTACTGAGATTGACCAGGCCATCTTTGGCGGTAACCGCCAGTTGAATATCGGTAACCTTTAGTTTCTTGATGGTTAGTTGGTTAAGGTTGATTTTTGCATTGGCATTCAGCGTTTTGATCAGCTCTACCGGTAGCAGATCAGTTTCCGGTGCGGGTTCTGAAGAGGTTGTTTCTTCTGTAGCAGCCTCTTCCTCTTCTTTTACCGGTGGCAGATAGTGATCCGCATTCAGTTTGTCGATATCCAGCTGGGCAACAATTGCCTGATTTGCCAGCGTTACTGAAGCGCCACCATCAATGCGGGTGTCATCCAGTGTGATCAGCAGGTTTTTGATTGCAGCTGATTCTGTAGAGGCTTCAAAATTTGCGGATAACGCCAGAGCATGCATCGCATCTTTCCGCGCCATCTCCGGTAGAACTATCTCAAGCTGAGCCAGGGTGTCTTTCAGATTGAACTGGCTGATTTTCAGATCGCCTTTAACTGCAGGAGCTGTTGTCAGCTTATTAACCTCTGTATTCAGGGCGATATTAATACCATTGACGCTGATCTTGCTGGCGCTAAGGCGGGCGCTGTCCCGCTTAAGATTGGCTTCGGCATCAGCCTGAACGTTCAACTGTGCCTTGTTCCCCGGAATCAGTGGCGAGTTAGCATTAAGTTGAAGATCCAGAGCATTCAGGCGGAAAAGCTGCTTGTCCAGATCGGCCAGAACGCGGGCGCTGAGTTGGAGGGTGGCGTCAAGCTTTGGATTGCTGCTGGATACCTGAGTAGAGAACTCAATCGGGAAGCTTTCCCCTAGTTTGATATCGTCACTGGTGAAGTTAAGTTCTTTAACCGCAAAGCGCATATCTTGCTGCTTGTCGGTAAAACTCAGGCGGGCGTTGGTAATATCGATGCCACCGATCGCGATAGCCGGCAGGGCTGTTGGTGCTGCATCTGCTTCGGCGTTAGCCGGTGCTTCCTGCGAGCCTTCGTTCGCCTGAGCTTCGGACGTTTCGGATGTGTCAGTGCTTTCGGGGATCAGGGCCTGCCAGTTGCCTGTGCCGGACTTGTCCACAACAAGGTCGGCTTCAAGTTTATCCACAATGACCCGGTCAACTTCCACGCTGCCGGATAGCAGTGGCATCACTTTGACTGATACCGCGACCTGATTGACTGAGGCCAGTGTGGTGTCGGTTGAATCGGGAAGCTTAACGGCAACTTCATTAATATTCAGACCGATGCGGGGAAAAACAGTGACGTTCAGTTCGCCATTAATCTCCAATGGTACGCCAGCGTTTTCAGCGGCTTCCAGAATCTGAGGTTTGTATTGGTTGGCATCGAAGAACTGCGTCAGGTAGATCGCAACGCCTGCGAGAAGCAGAACGATCAGACCCACCAAATAAAGTAGGGTTTTCAACAAGAGTCGCACGTTAATTCCTTCCCTGTTGTTTCGTATTAGTTGTTTGCTTTTTTGTGTGATTCGTCTGCTCTGTTAGCGCAGGTCCAGCAGATAGTAATCACCTGCTTCATTCAGTGCGTAGCCCATGCGCTGCAGAATAATATGATCCTGTGTCATCAGGGCATCGGCCGCAACACAAATGGCTTTATTTTCCGCGCGGGCGGCCTGAATGACTAAGGTCAGTAAGCGGCTACCAACGCCTCTGCGTCGGGTGACGCTGCGAACACACAAATGACTGACTTGCCAGTAGTCATCACTTTTACTGACAACTAAGGCTGCGATCAGGCGCTCATTAAAGAGTCCACAATAGAAGCTATGATCAGGGCTATGCAAAATATATTCTACAAAGCTTTTCGCAGAATCGATATTTGGGAGCTGAGCCAGACGTTCAGGTTGGGCATCGGTATAGATTTTTTCCAGCTGCTCAACACGGGCTTGATCGGTCTTATCATTAACAACAGTTAATAAAACGGGCATACAGCGTCTCCGAAAGAAAGATAAAAGCGGTTTGTGGGCATAAAACACTTTTTGAATGGTGCATAATAGACGGGGTCTGACTCGGAATAGCACCCGATACCTTATCGCCACAAATGAGTGCGCTGAGAATAAAGCGCAGTGTCTGCGGAAGTATTGTAGCGGATAGCCGGTCAGATTCTCTATAATTCCCGTTTCTTGAATAACAAAGCCCTCCGGAGAATCTTCATGGCGGAGCGTACCGCAAGCGTAGAGCGTAACACCCTGGAAACCCAGATTAAGGTTTCTATCAATCTTGATGGCACCGGTAAGCTGGACATCGACACCGGCGTTCCTTTTTTAGAGCACATGATTGATCAGATCGCCCGTCATGGTCTGATTGATATGGATATCGTAGCGAAAGGGGATCTGCATATCGATGATCACCACACTGTTGAGGATCTGGGTATTACCCTCGGTCAGGCCTTTGCCAAAGCAGTAGGCGACAAAAAAGGTATGACCCGATACGGCCATGCCTATGTACCGCTGGATGAAGCACTTTCCCGCGTTGTGATTGATTTCTCGGGGCGTCCGGGGCTGTGTCTAAACGTTGATTTTACCCGGGGCAGCATCGGTAAATTTGATACCCAGCTGTTCTCAGAGTTCTTCCATGGTTTTGTGAATCATGCCGGAGTCACCCTGCATATTGATAACCTGAAGGGTTACAACGCACACCATCAGGCCGAAACCATCTTTAAAGCGTTTGGTCGTGCTTTGCGTATGGCACTGACGATGGATGAGCGTATGGCAGGCATGATGCCATCCACTAAAGGCAGTCTGTAAGCGCATTTAAGGACTTATGATGAAGACAATTGCTGTTATCGATTATGGCATGGGCAATCTGCACTCGGTATCGAAAGCGCTGGAGCATGTGGCTACTGATCAGCAGGTGGTGGTGACGTCTGACCCGGAAGTGATCCGCAACGCCGAGCATGTGGTGCTGCCCGGTGTAGGTGCTATCCGCGATTGCATGGCGGAGATTCGTCGCCTGGGTGTGGATAAAGTAGTGCAGGAAAATATCGCTTCCGGTAAGCCTTTCCTTGGCATCTGCGTGGGGTATCAGGCGCTGATGCAGGACAGTGAAGAGAACGGCGGCGTGCCTTGTCTGGGACAGTTTGAAGGTCATGTGCGTTTCTTCGGTGACCCGCTGACAGATGACAATGGCGAAAAACTGAAAGTACCTCACATGGGTTGGAATCGGGTCAAACACACCCGCAACCACCCGATCTGGAAGGGTATTGAAGATGATGCCCGCTTCTATTTTGTCCACAGCTACTACGTGGAAGCGGCGGATCCATCTCAGGTCATTGGTGAAACCCGTTATGGCAAAACCTGCCATGTGGCGCTGGCACACGAAAACGTGGTTGCCGTGCAGTTCCACCCGGAAAAGAGTCACGATGCGGGTCTGCAACTGCTGAAGAACTTTGCTGAATGGGATGGTAAAAGCGCCTGATTCAGCGCCCGTCGCAATAAAGGCTGCTATCGATTTTATCTGGCGTGCGTCGGTTCATCCCTGAACCGAACTTTCGCCCGCCGCCATCCATGGCGGCTACAGATAAAATTCGATGCAGCTTTTGGCAGGCATAACGCTGCAGTCGTCTCATCACTTTGGATTTATAGAGAACAGGAGCCGAACATGGCACTGGCCAAACGAATTATTCCTTGTCTGGATGTGGACAAAGGCCGCGTGGTTAAAGGCGTGAACTTTGTGGATATCCGTGACGCCGGTAACCCGGTTGAGGTTGCCAAACGCTATAACGAACAAGGTGCGGATGAGATCACCTTTCTTGATATCACCGCCAGTAACGAAGACCGTGAAACCACCGTTCATATGGTGGAAGAGATCGCCAGTGAGGTCTTCATCCCGCTGACCGTGGGCGGCGGTATCCGTACCTGTGAAGATATCCGCCGTATGCTGAATGCTGGTGCCGACAAAGTAGGCATTAACACCGCAGCAGTATTTAATCCGGACTTTGTCCGTGAGGCAGCTGAACGCTTTGGTAGCCAGTGCATCGTTGTTGCCATTGACTGCAAACGTGTCAGTGCCGAGGGCGAGCCGGGCCGCTGGGAGATTTTCACCCACGGCGGTCGTAAGCCAACCGGTATCGACGCGGTGGAATGGGCGATTAAGATGAATGACTATGGTGCTGGTGAGATTCTGCTGACCAGCATGGATCGTGATGGCACCAAAAACGGTTTTGATCTGGAAGTGACCCGGGCGATCAGTAATGCGATCCCTATTCCGGTGATCGCCTCCGGTGGAGTTGGTAATCTGCAGCATCTGGCTGATGGCGTTACTGAAGGCCATGCAGATGCCGTACTGGCTGCCAGCATTTTCCACTTTGGTGAGCATACCATTCCTGAAGCCAAAGCCTTTATGGCGGCTCAGGGTATTGAGATGCGTCTTTAAGCGTAGCTTATCTCCACCCTAAGGACAGGAGTGTGGCTCAGATGCGGTTTCAGCGCCTTCTGATGATTGGCTCAGCCTCTATGCTGGGTCTTGTCCTCTTTCTGGGCCTTTTGCTGGCGGTTCTGGCTTATAGCTATGACCGCTGGCTTCCCTCCTTTGTTAATCAGTTTCTGCTTTCCGAGTCTGTAGTAGGCCTGCCTGCCGATAGCCTGCATTTGGAACAATTTGAGCTGGAGAGCTGGCAACGACTCGGCAAGTTGAGTCTGACAGGTCCGCATCTTAGTCGACTGGACATTCAGGGTGTGACCTGGCCTTTTTCCGGTGAGCTTATTATCGACCGACTCGTGATCCGTTTGCCGGATCAGTTACCGGAGCTGTTATCGGAAAAAAAAGAGCCGCAGCCGGGATATCAATCCACCGGAGCAGAAGAAACGCTTCGGCTGAAGGGGCTGACTACCTCAACATCGCCTGCGACAGAAAATAGCGCCTATAAAAATCCTTCTGCAACGTCCGAACCTGTGCCGGCTCATGAATTAACACTCAAAAAAGTCTACAACGACTTTTTCGCTCAGACAGGCATAGTTTTCAAACAGCTTGAGGCGCTGCGTAAGCAGTATCAGTTACATACACTGACCATCAGGTCGCTGCAGGTTAATGGCCTGCCTCTGAAAAATGCTGTGAGTTTGCAGTATTTCAAAGGAGATCCCGGTTTTCAGGAGGGTCAGCCGTACTGGCAATTCAATCTCACCTCGCGAAAGAAGCTTATACCGGATCAGGAACTGGCAGGGGCGGCTAATCTGGATCTCAGGCTTCATCTGGGACCTGACGAGCAGCGATTGAATCTGGATCTGTGGCAGCTGGATCAGTTCGTTCCTGAGCAATTTACACTTCCGGCATGGGTTCCTGTTAAAAGCGCTCTTGACCAGCTGATGCGTTTCAGTGATCAGTATGGCCTGAGACTTATTGATTCAAACGCAAAGCTTGACTTCCAAATGAAACCCAAAGGGGCCGATATTGCTGTCAATTTGCCAGCCTTTGAACTACAGGCGCGGAATGATTGCAGGCTGTCTTTTGTCCCGCGAACCCTTGCTCTGGGTTACCGGGTATCTGAGACGGGGGCAGAGCAACTAAGGTTTGATCCCGGAAAAGTGCTGGTTCAGGATCTTTCCGGTCGCTGCGTCATCAGTGTGATGGGCCTGCCCAAAGATTCCCCATTGCACACCTGGATAAAAGGCCTGGATCAGGATGCCCTTCGTCAGGGGGGACAGCTGCATCTTAAGCTGGAAGAACCGTTAACCGCAGATCTCGGGACTGAAACGCTGAAGATTAATGGCCTTAAAATCGGTTGGCAGCCTAAAGAGACTGTCTCAGCATCACTTCAGCTGGCGTTGTCTGATGTAAAGCTGACACCGAAAAAACTAACCTTCGGTCTTGAAAGCCGCCTGAAAGCTGACCTGAAACCTCAGCCGCTGTTTGCTAATCAGTCCAGGCAAATAGCTCTGAGTATGCAGATGACATCGGATATTGGGTGGGATTTAACCCGCTATCTGCCCGGAAAACAGGTACAGGCTGAGGCATCGTCAATGCTTCGTGATCTTCGCATGGAGATACAGGCCAGCGAGCTAACCTTGTCGCCTGCCCCTAATGATAATGCTGTACTTTGGGCGCCATCCCGTTTTGAAATGCCTCTGTTTCAGCATGATGGACGCTGGACTGTTGAGTTACGGCAGCCGCAGCACCCGTCAGGCCGATGGCATCTTATTCATAAGGGCCAGGGTGAGGCTTTTGTACGCTACCCCGGACTAAAACGTAATGTCCGGGTACCTTATCAGGCTGAGCTGGACCTTAAAGGTACTTTAGGCACGCTCAAGCCTGAAAGCCTGATAAAAGAGATGGTTGGTAACCTCGACTGGAAACTGATCGATGGGCCTTCACGTACGGCTGGCATGGCAGACTCTCCCTTCAGTTTATTACCCCAGCTGAAGACGACTACCCGGATAGATGCGGGCAAGATAGCAAGCGATATCGCCGCTGAGGTTGAGCTGGCGCGAGTTTCAGAGTGGCTGGCTCTGCCAGCGGGAACCCTGATTAATGACGGGCAGTTAAGTGTTGAGTCCGCAACCCGAATCGATAAAGAGGCTCTGATTTCCGGGGCCGAGTTGGCAGAAACAGATAAGTTACTGTCACAGGTCTCGTCACGCGTTACCTTGAATCTGAGCCAGCTAACGGGCGAAGCAAAGGGCTATGAGTTTGGTGGTGTTAATCTGCCTCTGCAATTGATGTTGTCAAAGGGGGATTTAAACCTCGAACCTACGACACTTAAGATTGACCGGTTTTTTGCCGGTGTTGAACTAACAGATCTCAATGCTGATCTTAATGCCAGTGCCAATCTGAAAACTGTTGGAACGTCGTTGAAAGGCCGGCTGACAGATTTCTCGGCTCAGACCTTGGGTGGCCATATTCAGATGGCGCGACTGGATTATCCGTTTACATCCGGCCATACCTCAGATCTGATATTGGAAAAACTGGACCTGAGTCAGTTGATCGCTCTGGGCGAGAAACAGATTAAGGTAACAGGTCTGCTGAATGGTAGACTGCCCCTAAGGCTAAGCCAGAAGGGGGTTGCTATCCATAAAGGCCGGGTGAAGAGTGACGAAGGCGAAATTGTGCTGAAGAATAATCCTGCCTGGCAATCGATGCTTCAGCAGCAGCCTGTACTGGCCAGTCAGCTAAAACATCTCAATCAACTGCATTACACTGTTTTGCAGGGAGATGTGGAGATAGAAGAGAGTGGGCAGCTTATTGCTATTCTGCAGATCAAGGGAGAAAACAGGGCTGAGGATCAGCCTGTTACTCTGAATTTTACCAGCGAGCAGAATATTCTGACGCTATTAAAGGCGCTGCGATTAAGCGACCAGATCGATAAATCGCTCAGCGAATCAGCACAAAGGATGTATCAATGATACTCAGACTTTTACTTTTAACAGGTGTGCTCAGTTTTGTGGCTGCCTGTACGCCTCGCATTGAGGTGGGGGCTAAGGAGCCAATCACCATCAATCTGAACGTCAAAATTGACCATGAGATTCGGGTGAAGGTTGATAAAGAGCTGGATCAGATGTTCAGCGAAGACAGTGATCTTTTCTAAGGAGCTAACCTGATGGATAACAAGATGAGCATTAACCGCTTAGCACCACAGCAGTGGGTTTCTTCACTAATCGCACTGTTTGCTGTTTTCATGCTGTCATTGGTATTGGTAACGCCAGCGTTGGCACTGGATCTGGATACCGCTAAAGATAAGGGTTGGGTTGGCGAGCGCTATACCGGCTATCTGGGTGTTGTTAAACCGGAATCCGGTGTTAAGGCACTGGTCGACGAGGTCAATCAGAAACGCACCCAGGCTTATAAAGATCTGGCTGCGAAAAACGGTATTGCCCTGCAAGAAGTCGAGAAAATTGCGGGTAAGAAAGTGATTGAGAAAACCAAGCCGGGTAATCTGGTGGATCTGGGTAATGGCTGGTTGAAAAAATAAGTCCGTCATTACTCAGCCTGCTCTGTTTCAGGGGCAGGCTTTTTTTGTTTTTAATGCAGAGTTTTCTGCGGATCACGTAAGTGCTACACATTAACAGCTAAAGGAAGTTTCATGTCCACAGAGCAGTTTGTCGCCTATCAATGGTATCTGGCCGGTGCATTTATGGTCTTTATTTTTGCGATCTGCACCCTGTTTTTTCAGGCGCTGTTTCACGAGAAGCGAATAGCGTTAGCCTGGCTGCTGGTGATTTTTGTGATTAGCATGCTCAACGGCTCTGGTGTGGTCAGCATGGAGATTCTGGGCACGACGTCAGCAGAAGAGAACGTCATTGTCAGCGGTATCAGTGGCATTGGGGATTACTTAGTCCTGGGTCTTGGTCTGGTCGAAGTGGGACTGTTTGTACTGTTTGTGGCTCGCCACTATAAAAAAATCTATGTGAGTGTACCGGCTGTCGTGCTTGTCCTGTGCGTTGGTTTTGCTTATTACGCCTATCAGGATCTGATGAGCAGCGGTAACCTGATGTTTGAGTCAGATATTGAGCAGCAGGTGGAGCAGGGGTCGGTGTCAGTGGAAAGTGAGGATGATAAGTCTTTCCACAGCAGTGTCCGGGACCGGGATCTGAATGAGGGTGGTGCTGACACCGGTGCAACGCAATAAAGCATCTCTTTTACAATCAAAAGGCCCGCAGAAGTGATTCTACGGGCCTTTTTAGTAGGAGGTTTACGGTGCTGAAGCGTTAAACCGCCAGCCCCAGACAGCTGACGCCTTCGTTCTGGGCCATCAGACGCAGTTCTTTCAGGGCGTCTTTCTGCGGGTGTTTCATCGCGCTGATCTGCTGCAGTACCTCATCCTGAAACTCCCGATCAAACTGCATCAGTTCGTGATTGTTCAGCATGTTGCGGCAGGCCTTCTCATCTTCCGGCAGCTCTTCAGTCGCTTCGATAAAGCTGATGATCGTCTGACGCATCAGACGGCTGACACGGGTAACCTCTTCGGCCTGAGTACCCATTGCCAGTTCCATGGCGGTGTGGGCGGCCATCGCAGCATCTATCGCCGGATAAACGCCATACATTTCATAATCCATGTCATTAGGGATCAGGTCGGCTAATTTTTCCAGCTGCACTTCAAAGTTGATCTTGCTCTCTTTGTTCGCCAGTTGTTCCCAAATCAGCATCAGGCCTTTCTTGAGTGCTGCCGCCTGCTCGTCCTGTTCGGTTACCTGGCAAAACAGGGCGTAATTGGGATACATGCGTTCCGCCAGGGCTGTGGCAAAAGCGGTTTGTTGCCACGGGGCAAGCTCTTTCAGTTGTTGAAAAAAAGCACTCATTTAAAGGGGTTCTCTACCTGTTAGCAAATCAGAAAAGGTTCTTAAGAGCTGACACTATTTGGATACGGGCGTCAGCCACTCAGGTTGATGCGCGGGCTGAAGGGTAATATCACGCTCCTGCCCGTTATCAGGTGATGCTTGTTGTCTCTTGAGCTGGGGAAACTCTGTTCCCGGAGGAATCTCTGGCAGAAGCTGCCGGCGCTGAACCGCTTCTTTTTCGTTGCGGTTGAGCTGTTGCCGGTTTACCTCTTGCCGTCTGATAACAACGTCTCTGCGAATAATCTTTGAATGAGTGATATCGGTTTCTTTGTAGCGGGTCAGCTGTTGAATCTCGCTACGCCAGAATGCCGGGCTGCGTGATGGTAGATTATTGGGTGCCGCAAAGACTGGCGGACTATCCTGATAGACCTGCCCCATCGCCACCAGTTGATCTGGTACGGATATCAGACGAATGCCCTGTTCCCTAAGTTCTGGCAGACGGGCTTCAAGCATCTCAAGGGTAACGCTGTGAGGATGGCCGATACCAACGGCATGGCCGTTTCGCTTGGCGTGTCTGACCAGAGTATCAAAAGCTTCGTGAACGGCTTCTGGCGTGCGGATATGATCTAAAAATACATCCCGGCTCATGCTGGGAATACCATTGCTGCGGGCTGTTTTGGCGGCAACGGATTTCGCTGTCGTCCGGCTGTCGATAAAGAAGAGGCGGCGTTTGCTCACCTCCTCCATCAGCCACTGCATGCGTTCACTGTCCTGAGTCAGTTCACTGCCCATGTGGTTATTAACGCCCTGAACAAAGGGGATGTCTGCCAAGGCATTTTTCAGTTCCTGATCGAAGGTTTCTCTGTCCATTGTTGGCGTCAGAGTGCCCGGCCCAGGTGCGCGATGATGCACATTGGTCATTGGTGCGTGCAGCATAACGGTTTTGCCTTGCTTGTGTGCCGTTTTAGCGAGTCGTTGGCTATAAGGTGTGTGTGGCAAGACGGCAAAAGTAATAGCTCCGGGCAGATTAACAGCCCGCAGGCCATTGCGCAGGTTATAACCAATATCGTCAATAATCAGAGTTATTGTCGGTGAGCTGGATGCCACAACCAGAGGGCTGAAAGACAATGCAGCACCGCCGAAAATAATAGCTTTCAGAGACGAGGTGAAAGTATCTCTGGTGTTTTTTAGCTGATGTCGCACAGTGGTGAGTGCGCGCAAAATGAATCGTGTCATAGTGATCGTCGTTTGGGCGGCGTCTCAATGCAGCCTGTGTCTAAAAATACGACAGCCCTGGTCAGGGCTGCTTCGTCAGAATATGCATGCCTTTAAGCAGGCTGAGAGCTTCAAACAGCTGGTAGTCTGTTTCAGCCAGTGATGACTGATGCTCTGTTTTTTCCGGGCCGCTTTGTGTTTGGCCACTTTCCAGATGGCCTTCCAGATCGGCTTCCTTGATCTGTAGTCTAGCCTCTAATGGCGTTAAACGAGCAGGTTTTACTTCGATGTCGGGAATAACGCCCTGAGCTTGAATGGAGCGACCAGATGGCGTGTAGTAGAGCGCCGTTGTCAGTTTAAGCCCCCGATCACTACCGAGTGGCAAAATAGTCTGTACCGAGCCTTTGCCGAAACTTTGTGTGCCCATGATGACGCCGCGCTGATGATCCTGCAGCGCACCGGAAACAATCTCTGAGGCTGAGGCTGATCCTTCATTGATCAGTACAATCAAAGGCACGCCGCGGCTTGGATTGTTAGGTGTTGCTTCAAAGCTAAGCTCGGCATTGTCCAGGCGACCTTTGGTATAAACGATCACGCCCTCGGTGATAAAGGCATCGACGACTTCTGCTGCGGCCTGCAGCACACCACCGGGATTGTTACGCAGATCCAGAACCACGCCTTTAAGCTTATCATCTGAGGTCTGATGCATCTTATTCAGCGCTTTAACAACTTCTTCACCAGTGTGTACCTGGAACTGGGTAATGCGGATATAACCATAACCCTCATCCAGCATGCGATGCTTCACACTGGTGACCCGGATCAGGGCGCGTTTGAGTGTGATTTCAAACGGTGCATCAACCCCATCCCGCATAATGGTCAGTCGGATTTCGGTATTCGGTTTACCGCGCATCAGTTCGATCGATTTATTCAGAGGCAGGTTTTTTACCGGTGTGTCGTTGATCTTGACGATCAGGTCGTGGGGACGGATACCGGCGCGGGCTGCGGGTGTGTCATCAATCGGAGTGACAACCTTGATAAAGCCATTTTCTGAGCCGACTTCCAGCCCCAGGCCGCCAAACTCGCCCTGAGTGCTCTCCTGAAGTTCGTCATAATCTTCCGGTGTCAGGTATGAAGAGTGTGGATCAAGGCCGGATATCATGCCCCGAATGGCGTTATCCAGCAGTTCCTTATCGTCAATATCATGCACGTAGGCACGTTTGATGCGTTCGAAAACTTCACCAAAGGTGCGTAGCTCTTCCAGAGGAAGCTCCTGAGTTTCATAGGGCACGGCTTCTGCTGGCAGCGATTCTTCTGCAAACAGATTAAAACTGGTCAGGCTCAGCAGCAGGCCAAGGCCAAGGCCAACTCCCAGTGTAGTCCGCGTGTTGCTCATGGATAACTCCTTCTGCCCGGATTGCTCAGTGGTTAATTCCGGGGTTAATAATCAGATCGTTCTGATACGGATCAAACCGATGTTCAGCGTCGTCCCAGCCAGATAATGGGGTCCTGGGGGGCACCTTTTTCCCGAATCTCAAAATAGAGACCGCTTCGGGTCTGGCCACCACTTCGACCAACGGTGGCAATGCTTTCACCGGCATGAATCCAGTCGCCCGCTTCTCTCAGTAGCGCCTGATTATTGCCGTATAAGCTCATAAAACCGTTGCCATGATCAAGAATCAGCAGCACGCCATAGCCCCTGAGCCAATCCGCAAAAACCACGCGTCCGGAGTGAATGGCTTTAATCTCGGTGCCTTCACCTGCGCGGATCACCATGCCGTTGCGCCTTAGCTTACCGCGAATCTGCTCGCTACCGAAGGCGTAAGCTACCCGCCCTTTGATGGGCCAGGGCAGTTTGCCCCGCATCGATTTGAACGGGCGGGTGTCTTTGGGCATCGGGATGTTAACAATGGCTTCCCGAACCTCTTCCAGTAACTGCTCAAGACGGGCTCTGTCCTGATTCAGAGTAGCCAGTTCCTGTCCTTTACCGGAGATCTCTTTATCCAGCTGCGCCACCAGACCTTCGCGCTTTTTTTGCTCCGCCTTGAGGCGACCGCGATCCGCTTCAAGTTTGCTGCGGGTGGTGGTCAGTACGTAATCTTTTTGCAGAATCTCTTTTTTCACCCGATCAAGGGTTTTGGCCGTTTCCAGATATTCGTCAATGTGTCGGCTGCGTTCTTTATTGATGTAGTCGTAATAGCGTAAGACACGGGAAACCTGATCCGGTTGCTGTTGATTAAGCAGAACTTTCAGATACTCCTGGCGGCCCATGGCATAAGCCGAGCGAATCTGTTTTTCCAGATAGTTCTTTTGTTGATTCTGCTTGAGTGTCAGGTCCGCTTTCTCAGCTTTCAATTCGGAAAGACGACTTTTAAGACGTTTACTGCTGGCCAGATTACTACGAATCGCTTTTGCGGTATCCGCGATCTTTTTCTCTGAGGCCTGTAGCTCTTTTAGTACTGCTGCCTTGGCTCCCTTCACCTGATTGAGGGATTGTTCAAGGTTCTTAATACGGGTGTTCAGCTCTTTCAGCTGCTGTGCTGAAACCTCTTTATCTGCAGCCTGAGAGATAGACGGCAGTATCAGGAGTACTGACAGCAACAGAAGTACCAGCAGTGAACGTATCTGCTGCTCAGAGTGAGGCAGGGGCCTGATTTTCTGGTTCTTATTCAAATGCAGCACAGAAGCAGCGGCTCTAATTATCATCAATGACGGTGTTATCCATTGCCCGGAGGGCTATTTATTCAAACCGTAAAGAGCCGGACATTTCCGGCTCTTTACGATAACGGGATCTTAAAACCTAAGAGAAGTTAACCAGATTCTGGCCGGTCATCTCTGCAGGTTGTTCCAGCCCCATGATTTTTAACAGGCTTGGAGCGATATCGCAAAGGCGACCGTTTTCCAGTGAGGCGGATTCAGTACGTTCATTGACGTAAACCAGGGGAACCGGAAAGGTGGTGTGTGCGGTTTGAGCCTGACCGGATTCCGGATTCACCATCTGCTCGGCATTACCGTGGTCAGCCGTAATCAAGCACTCACCGCCTACTTCCAGCAGGGCGTCTGTGACGCGACCCAGACAAACATCCAGCGCTTCAACCGCTTTAACCGCGGCATCATATTTACCGGTATGGCCCACCATGTCGCCATTGGCGTAGTTGCAGACGATCAGGTCGTAATCACCACTCTTAATGGCATCGACCAGTTTGTCGGTCACTTCCGGTGCGCTCATTTCAGGTTGCAGGTCGTAAGTGGCGACCTGTGGCGATTGCACCAGAACGCGGGTTTCACCCTCGTACTCATCTTCACGACCACCGCTGAAGAAGAAGGTCACATGGGCATATTTCTCAGTTTCTGCGATACGCAGCTGAGTTTTGCCCTGTTTCGCCATGTATTCGCCCAGAGTGTTCACCAGTTTTGCCGGAGGGAAGGCAGTGGTGGTTTTAATGTCGGCGGCGTATTCGGTCAGCATGACAAAGTCCGCCAGTTTTGGCGTCACTTCGCGGGTAAAGCCGTCAAAGTCTGCGTTAACAAAACTGCGGGTGATCTCACGGGCGCGGTCGGCACGGAAGTTCATAAAGAGAACCGTGTCGCCATCTTCAATCTTAACGGTTTCGCCATTCGGGCGGATGCTGGAGGCGGCGACAAACTCGTCGTTTTCATCACGCTCATATGCGGCATGCAGTGCTTCCTGAGCGTTATTGTATATGTGCTCAGCTTTGGCCTGTGTCAGCAGATTGTAAGCAGATTCAACACGATCCCAGCGGTTGTCACGATCCATGGCGTAGTAACGGCCGATCAGGGATGCAACAAAGCCCACGCCCAGATCTTTCAGCAGAGTATCGGTCTTAACAATAGAGTCTTCAGCGCTGCGTGGCGGCATATCACGGCCATCTAGGAAACCGTGAACATAAACTTTTTTCGCGCCCCGCTCTGCGGCCATTTTGCAGGCTGCCAGAATATGATCTTCGTGGCTGTGTACGCCGCCCGGAGAGAGCAGGCCCATCAGGTGAACCGCTTTGTCGGCTGCAACCGCTTTATCGATAGCGGCAACCAGTGCTTCATTTTCGAAGAAATCACCATCGTTGATCGCTTTGGTGATGCGGGTAAATTCCTGATAAACGGTACGTCCTGCACCCAGATTCATGTGGCCAACTTCAGAGTTGCCCATCTGGCCTTCCGGCAGACCAACGGCCATGCCCGATGTTTCAATCAAAGCGGTTGGGTATTGCGCCCAAAGACGATCCCAGACCGGTTTGTTGGCGTTAGCAATGGCGTTGTTTTCAGCAGTTTCGCTGTAACCGAAACCATCCAGAATAATAAGTGCAACAGGCGTACGTTTTGACATGATGTTTTCAGGGTCGCGTTAGATTTAATAAAAAAGTTTCACGTCCTGACAGACGTTTCGCAGTAGCCGAACATCATACCCCAGATTCTGCAGGCCTCCCAAATTCTTTCCCCGTCTCTTTACTCATGGAAAGGTGTGAAAAAAGTATATAAACCTGCTGCTTTGGGGCGGTTAAATCTTTATCAGGTTGTGTATACTAACTGCCCTTAAATGCCAGTGCCTTTTAGGTGTTTTGTCTGATTTTCCGGTCGCTGTTGTGCGTTGGAAAGGGACAGGAATACAGGGCAGATCTGTGCATTCATGACCAATGAAAGGCTGACGAGGAAAGAAGTTGGAACAGTTTATTGAGTTTGCGACCAACCACTGGATGATGGTGGGTACATTTGCGATCCTGCTGATTCTTTGGCTGGGATATGAGTTCACCACTGGTAATAAAGCGATCAGCAATCAGCAGGCAACTTTGCTGGTAAACCGGGAAGATGGCGTTTTTCTGGATATTCGTGATCGTGGTGATTTCCGCAGCGGCCATATTGCTGGTTCGGTCAATATCAGCATGGCCAGCCTGAAGGATCGTATGGGCGAGCTGGAAAAATACAAAGCTAAGCCTGTGATTGTGGTGTGCAAAATGGGTAACAGCGCATCCATGGCGGTCAGCGAGTTGCAAAAAGCGGGCTTTGAAAAAGCAGCGGTTATGCGTGGCGGTATGAATGCCTGGCAGAATGATAATCTGCCAGTTGTCTCCAAGTAATTGCAGCGTCAGGTGGTCATCCTGCTTTAGGGATGATCATTCACTCTGTTCAGCGGGTGGCTCGCACCTGTGGATAGGGTTGATTAGGGTTTTCTGATATTCTGGTGATAACGGAAGCGCAAAGGTTTTAACGGTTGGTTTTCCAGCTCTCTTGTAAGCCGCTTCGTTAGACCCCACCTTCGGGGTAAACCAAATATCTTCTGCAATTTATAGGTGAGCTTATGCAAAATGTAGTGATTTACAGTAAATCCTGGTGTCCGTTCTGTGTTCAGGCAAAGCGACTGCTTCAGTCGAAGAAAGTTGATTTTACTGAGATCGATGTTGAGCGTGAGCCTGCCAAGATGCAGGAAATGATGAAGAATAGTGGCCGTCGTACTGTACCGCAGATCTGGGTAGGTGATACTCATGTGGGTGGTTGCGACGACCTTTTTGCCGCAGAGCAAACCGGGAAGCTGGATCAGCTTTTGGCGGGATAATCGCTCCGGTGTCTGCGGGTTTTGGTTTGATGGTGGCCATCAGCTGGCAGCGGCTGATACTGACAGAGTATCGCGCTGTGATGGCTTGTCATCGAACAATAAAAGTGTCCGGCAATAATAATGCGTGTCAGGCAACCCAGAGAGAAGCCGTTTTCGGCACCGATAATTTTAAGGAAGCACCATGAGTGAAGAACAGAACCAACCACAATTCGTATTACAGCGCATCTACCTGAAAGATCTGTCTTTTGAGTCTCCGAATGCTCCGGCAACCTTCCAGCAGGATTGGGCGCCTAAGGTTCAGTTTGACCTGAACAGCAACAGCCAGCAGGTGGGCGAGAATCTGTACGAAGTGGTGGTTTCTCTGACCGTAACGGTAACTAATGAAGAGAAAACCGCGTTTCTGGTAGAGATCCAGCAGGCAGGTCTGTTCTTCATTCAGGGTCTGGAAGATGCACAGCTGCACCACACTCTGGGCGCTTTCTGCCCGAATGTTCTGTTCCCATATGCCCGTGAAGCGGTCGACAGCATCGTAACCCGTGGCAGCTTCCCGGCTCTGATGCTGGCTCCGGTTAACTTTGATGCTCTGTATGCCGATGCGGTTCAGCGTCAGCAGGAGCAGGCAGGTAACGCTTAATCTGAATGGCCACACCACGTATCTATAGTCCCCAGCCCCTGGTAGAGGGGCAGTCGGTTCCTCTTGATGAAGCCGCTGCCCGCCATGTCGGGCTGGTCTTGCGTATGAAGGCCGGGCAGCCGCTGACTCTCTTTAACGGAGAGGGCGGCTGTTTTTCTGCCACCATCGAAGAATCCAGCAAGCGTTCGGTAACGGTGTCCCTTGATGCGTTTCATCCGGATGAGAAAGAATCCCCGCTGAGCGTGCATTTGGCTCAGTCCATCTCCAAGGGCGATCGTATGGAATATGCGATTCAGAAAGCCACCGAGCTGGGAATTACCGAAATCACCCCCATCTACACCGAGCATGGCGATGTGCGCCTTAAAGGCGACCGTGCCGCTAAGAAGCAGCAGCACTGGCAGCAGGTGGCGATCAGTGCCTGTGAGCAGTGTCAGCGTAACCGTGTGCCTATGGTTCACCCGCCGGTGGCCCTGCAGGACTGGCTGGCCTCTGTTGAGGCGGATCTTAAGCTGGTGTTGCATCACAGAACCGAGCGTCAGCTTAGCGGTTATGACAAACCGGAGCAGGTCGCGCTGCTGATCGGCCCGGAAGGTGGCTTGTCGGCACCGGAAATTGCTCAGGCTGAGTCTGAGGGTTTTCACCCGTTGGCTCTTGGACCACGGGTTTTACGCACAGAAACAGCACCTGTAGCTGCCTTGAGTGTACTGCAGTATCTGTGGGGCGATTTTTAAGCCGAAGGCACTTTAAGCTGAAGGTACCCACAGCAACCAATCTTTTTATGATGCCTGTGGATCACGAACAGGCATTGGTCGGGAGAAGCGGATATGACGATCAAACTAGGTGTGGTGATGGACCCGATCGAGGCGATCACCTACAAAAAAGACACCACACTGGCGATGCTTTGGGCGGCTCAGGACAGAGGCTGGGAGCTGTACTATATGCAGCAACAGGATCTCTATCTACAGCAGGGCAAAGCGATGGCTGTGATGCAGCCTCTGAAAGTCTTCCGTGACCCGGAACACTGGTTTGAGCTGGGTGAGCCGGTTAATACCAGCATGACGGAGCTGGATACGGTGCTGATGCGTAAGGATCCGCCGTTTGATACCGAATTTCTGAATGCGACCTTCCTGCTGGAACAGGCAGAACGTGAAGGCGTACTGGTGGTGAACAAACCTCAGAGTCTGCGTGACTGTAACGAGAAACTGTTCGCTCAGCAGTTCCCTGAATGCTGCCCGCCAACGGTGGTCAGCCGTCGGGAAGATATTCTGCGTGGCTTCCATAAAGAGCACGGTGATGTGATCTTCAAACCGCTGGACGGTATGGGCGGCACCGGTATTTTCCGGGTAAAAGAGGATGGCCTCAATATCGGTGCGATTCTGGAAACTCTGACCGAGATGGGCAGTCGCCAGATTATGGCGCAGAAATATCTGCCGGAGATTGTTGAAGGTGATACCCGCATCCTGATGGTGGATGGCAAACCTGTGCCTTATGGCCTGGCGCGTATTCCGGCTCAGGGTGAAGTGCGTGGTAATCTGGCTGCTGGCGGTGCCGGTGTTGGTCGTCCGCTGACCGATCGTGATTACTGGCTCTGCGAACAGGTGGCTCCGGTTGTAAAAGAGAAAGGCCTGCTGTTTGTCGGTCTGGATGTGATCGGTGGTTACATGACCGAGCTGAACGTCACCAGCCCGACCTGCGTGCGTGAGCTGAACGATCAGTTTGGGCTGGATATCGCCGGAGACCTGATGGATGTGATCGCTGCCAAGCTGGCTCAGCGTTCCGTTTAACGCTTCAGGTTAAGCAAAGGTGAATAGGGATGCCAACGCCTCAGCCGAATCTGTTATTCAGGTTGGGGCACTGCCGCCCATTACCCACCCGGACAGTCAGGTGCGGGCGGTGGATCGTATCGCCTTTACACTCTTACTGGCGTCTGCGATTCACTTTCTGATCTGGGCGGGGCTGGGAGTTCACCCGCCGGAGCCAAAAGAGCATCTGTCGAGCACCCTTCATGTTACGCTGAGCAAGGTTCCATCCAAACCGGTGGAAGAGCCGGTAAAACATATTGCGGAACAGGATCAGCAGGCCAGTGGCCTTAGCGAAAAGGAGCAGGAGCCGCAAACCTCAACAGCACCGCCGGTACAGCCGGAAAAAACGTCTGTTGAGTCCAAGCCTGCGGCTAAACCTAAACCGAAGCCACAACCTGAGACTGAAAAAAATTCAGCACCGGAATCACAACCGTCGAGTGAATCACCGCCGCTGGTCACTAATTTGAGCGACGCGCAAGCGCTTCTGGCCCGCAGTCTGGAAATCGCCCGGCTAGAGGCCGAGCAAAATGCTCTGGCAGAGCAATATGCCAAGCGCCCCCGGGTCAGAACGATTTCGACCCTGACAGCAAAGGCATCCGATGATGCTTTTTACCTGCGCCAATGGCAGGAGAAAATCGAACGGGTGGGTAACCTGAACTATCCTGAGCGTATCCGCAGAGAAAACCTGACGGGGCGATTGCGGGTATTGGTTGCACTCAATCCGGATGGTAGTGTCAAAGAGGCACAGATATTAAAATCTTCCGGCCACCCGGTACTGGATGAGGCAGCATTAGAGATTGTGCGTTTGGCCGCACCCTTTGCTCCCTTCCCGCGCTCCATTCGAGAGCGTACCGACATTCTCGAAATTATCCGAACCTGGCAGTTCGGGAATGGCAACTTATTTGGCGAGGCGGGTTGACCCGTCTGGCAAGAGACAAAGGTTAAGTGATGAGTCAGTTTCAAAGTTTGCGTAACCACTTCCTGATCGCGATGCCTCATCTGGAAGATTCGAATTTTTCCGGCACCGTGACTTATATTTGCGAACACAATAAAGACGGTGCTTTGGGCATTGTCATTAACAAAAAACTGTCTCAGCTGCCCGTTGCCGAGCTGTTTGCCCAGCTGGAGTTGCCGAATCCAAACAGTGGTTTGGCCGAGTCTGAAGAGGTTGTTCCGGCGATTATGGAAGGCGGCCCGGTGCATCATGAGCGTGGATTTATTATCCACACAGGTTCAGCTGATGACTGGGAATCCAGTATGCAGGTTACCGACGAGCTGGCGCTGACCACGTCTGTGGATATTTTGGATGCCATCGCCAATCGGCAGGGCCCAGAGCAGTTTATGATCGCCCTTGGCTGTGCCGGATGGGAAGGTGGACAACTGGAGAAAGAGCTTCAGGACAACACCTGGTTAACCTGCCCGGCAACACTACCCGTACTGTTTGAGGCTGAAACGGAGCAGAAGCTACAGGCTGCAGCCGGTCTTTTGGGTATCGATATCAATCTGATGAGTTCACAGGCAGGCCACGCCTGATATGAGCGCTACAGATAAAAAAAAGAAAGATAACACCGGTCAGCGCACTTTTCTGGCCTTTGATTTTGGCACCACCCGAATCGGTGTCGCCGTCGGACAGGAGATGCTGGGTACGGCAACCGCACTGGCACCGGTTCCGGCCAGAGATGGTATCCCCAATAAAGAAGTGCTGAAAAATCTGATCGATGAGTGGCAGCCGGATGCCTTTATTGTTGGCCTGCCGATCAATATGGATGGCACCGAAAGTGAAATGAGTCGCCGGGCACGTAAGTTCGGCAATCGTCTTTACGGTCAGTACGGTAAGCCCTGGTTTGGTGTCGATGAACGCGGTACCACCAAACAGGCGAAAAGCATTGCCAAAGATCTGGGGCACAAAGGCAGCTATAAAGAGAATCCGGTGGATGGCATCGCCGCCCAGCTGATTTTAGAAGCCTGGTTTGATTCCCCTCAGGGATAAACAATCTCAATATGTTACATTGCGCCCAAGACACGCCACTGCTTTCTAAGGCGCAAGACTTATCAAGGATCAGGACTACCCATGACCAATGCGACTCAAGGTTTAGTGATACGTTCCAATGAGGATCTGCCGGAGGTAGCGCCTCTGCTGGATCAGATGGCTGATGCCCTGCGTCAGCGTTTCGAGAAGACCGGGCTGAATAATATTGCCCTCGTGGGTATTCACTCCGGCGGCGTCTGGATTGCTGAACAGCTGCACCAGCGTCTGGGGCTGAGTGAAGCGATGGGGACGTTGGATATTTCGTTTTACCGTGACGATTACACCCGCGTCGGCCTGAACCCCAGTGTTAAACCCTCCAACCTGCCGTTTGCAACGGAATCCCGTCATATCGTGCTGGTGGATGATGTGATTATGAGTGGCCGTACCATCCGTGCAGCCCTGAATGAGCTGTTTGACTATGGCCGCCCGGATTCTGTCACCCTGGTTACACTGCTGGATCTGCCGGGCCGCGAGCTGCCCATGCAGCCCGACATTACCGGCATGCGTCTGCAGTTGCCGGAAGGCGTGCGTATCAAGCTGAGCGCAGAGCCTCTTGCCTTAGCGTTATTAGAGCCGACCCCGGCTTAACCCTTATTTAAAACGGCAGTGATTTCACTGCCGTTTTTCTGCGTCCGGAAGAAAGATCGGGCGACGAAAAATATAACTGACTAACGTGCTGTTCTTTTTAATGTGTAAGACTGGTGAGAACGACCGATGAAGCCGACAACCGCCCCCCTGAAAACAACAGATCCCCGATCTGTCCAGCTGACCGAGGATGGTAAGCTGCGCCACTTTTTGACCCTTGGTGGCTTAACCAAAGAGATTCTGGAAGAGATCCTCGATACCGCTGATTCCTTCGTCAATATGGGCGAGCAGTCGGTTAAAAAAGTGCCCCTGCTGCGGGGTAAAACCGTAGTAAACCTTTTCTTCGAAAACAGTACCCGTACCCGCTCCACCTTTGAGCTGGCGGCCAAGCGTCTGTCTGCGGATGTACTGAATCTGGATATTAGCACCTCGGCCACCTCCAAAGGGGAAACCCTGATGGATACGCTGCAGAATCTGGAAGCGATGGGCAGCGATATGTTCGTTATCCGCCATGCTGACAGTGGTGCCCAGCACTTTATCGCCAGCCAGATCTCGCCTAATGTTGCCATCATCAACGCTGGTGACGGTCGCCACGCACACCCAACGCAGGCGATGCTGGATATGTACACCATCCGCAAGCACAAGGGCGATTTCTCCAAGCTGAAGGTCGCCATCGTTGGCGATATTCTGCATTCCCGTGTGGCGCGCTCCCAGATTCAGGCGCTGAATATTCTGGGTGCGGAAGAGGTTCGTCTGATCGGCCCGAAAACCCTGCTGCCACAGTCTCTGGCAGAGATGGGCGCAACCCTGTACACCCGCATGGAAGATGGCCTGAAAGATGTCGACGTGGTGATCATGCTGCGTCTGCAGAAAGAGCGTATGGATGGCGCTCTGCTGCCCAGTGAAAGCGAGTTTTATCGCCTGTACGGTCTGACGACGGAGAAACTGAGCTACGCCAAACCGGATGCGGTTGTGATGCACCCGGGGCCTATTAACCGGGGCGTGGAGATCGAATCTGCCGTGGCCGATGGCCCGCAGTCCCTGATTCTGAATCAGGTGAGTTACGGTATTCCGATCCGCATGGCGGTGATGTCCATGGCGGTCAGCGGTCAGACCCAGCAGAAAGCGAAAGCCGCAGAAACAAACTCTGAACACCAAAATACAGCAAACGGGGAGGCCTGCGCATGAAATTAACCATCCGTGGTGGTCGTCTGATTGACCCGTCTCAGCAGGTGGATCAGGTGACTGATATTCATATCGATGGCGGCCGTATTCTGGCGCTGGGTCAGGCTCCGGCTGGTTTTGCACCAGAGCGTACGCTGCATGCTGAAGGTCAGATTGTGGCACCGGGCTTTATCGATATTGGCGCGCACCTCCGCGAACCGGGCCCAAGTTATAAAGGCAATCTGCGTAGCGAAACCAAAGCGGCACTGGCGGGTGGTTACACCACCATCTGCTGTCGTCCGGATACCTCTCCCTGCATCGACAGCTCTGCGGTTATGCAGCAGATTATGGATAAAGTGGAGTTGATCGGTCAGGCAAAAGTCCGCCCGATTGGTGCCTTGACCAAAAATCTGGAAGGGACACACCTGAGTAATATGGCGGGTCTGCAGCATTCCGGTTGTGTTGCTGTGACCAATATGCGACAGGCGATCGACAACACGCTGATCCTGCGTCGTTGCTTTGAATACGCCTCCACCTTTGATCTGCGTGTCGTCTTCTATCCGGAAGATTCCTGGCTGCGCGGTGAAGGTGTTGCCCATGAAGGCGCGCTGGCCAGCCGTCTGGGTCTGGCAGGTATTCCGGCCGCTGCTGAAGCGATTGGCCTGTCCCGTGTCCTGCATCTGGTGGAAGTGACCGGTGTACGGATTCACTTTAGTGCGCTGTCTACCGCGCAGGCGGTGGCGATGATCGCGGAAGCGCAGGCCAAAGGGCTGCCGGTTACGGCAGACACCACCATGGCGCATCTGACCTATACCGAAGCGGAAATCGACGGCTACAACAGCCAGTTCTTTGTTCAGCCACCGCTGCGCAGTGAGGCGGATCGGGATGCGCTGCGTCAGGGCGTGCGTGATGGCGTTCTGAGCGTGATCAGCTCGGCACACCTGCCACATGAGGAGGCTGCGAAGATGGCTCCGTTTGCGGCTTCTGAACCGGGTATGGCGACACTGGAAACGCTGCTGAGTCAGGGACTTGAGCTGGTAAATGCCGGCGTTCTCACCCTGTCGCAGCTGGTGGAGCGTCTGACCTCTGGCCCTGCTCAGGCGATGGGGCTTAACGCCGGCCAGCTTAGTGAAGGCCAAGCGGCAGATCTTTCGATCTTTGATCCCGAAATTAAATGGGACGTTAACGATGAGAACCTCTTCACCGCTGGTGAAAATTCTCCTCTGATCGGCGGTAAGCTGAAAGGCCAGGTTAAGCTCACACTGGTTGATGGTCAGATCGTTTTTGAACGATAAGTTAAGCCATTACGGTTGAGCCGCAGAGCCCCTGAATGCAGGGGCTCTGCCTGATTTATTATCCCTAAAATTTATATGTTATTTTTTGTTGCTCTGGTAAAGTAGCGCTAGAAATAAAAACAGCCATATTCTGGTCAAGTGCAACGGCCTTTTATCCGGCAGGCAATTCGGATGGTAGGGATATTCGACCGGATAACAGGAAACTTCAGAGAGGGAGCTTATGAACGCTGTCAGCCCGGAAAAACAAGCGATTCTGCTAGAAAGCGGCACTAACGAGCTGGAAATTATTGAATTCCAACTGCGTAAGCAGCGTCCTGATGGCACTGAAAAAATCAGCCATTACGGAATCAACGTCGCTAAAGTGCGCGAAGTGATCCGGGTTCCTGAAACCACTGATTACCCCAACCCACAGCCTCATCTTGTGGGTGTCTTCTCTTTGCGTGATAACCTGATCCCTTTGGTGGATCTCGGTGGTTGGCTGGGCGTTAAAACACCAACGGCTTTTGAAACCAAAAACGTTATCGTTACCGACTTTAACCGTATGGCGAATGGTTTTCTGGTCGACAGTGTCAGCCGTATTCACCGTATCTCATGGGAAGAAGTGGAGTCGCCAAGTCAGTTTCTGGAAAGTGGTGAGCAGGATTGCGTGGTTGCCGTGGTACGACGCGAAGATCGCCTGATCATGATTCTGGATTTCGAGAAGATCATCTCCGATATCAACCCGGAACTGAGCATGGAGAAATACGATGTTAAAGAAGATCGTAAAGTAATCATCGATGATCGTATGACCGCCAAGCGTCAGGCCAACACCCTGCTGGTAGTGGATGACTCTGCTTTTATCCGCAAATTGATTGAAAGCACCCTGCGCACTTCTGGCTATAACGTGATTGCCGCTAAAGATGGCGCGGATGCTTATGAGATGCTGCAGGAGTTTGAACTGGTCGCAGAAGAGGAAAATCTGCCGGTGAGTGATCTGGTCAGCATGGTGATCTCTGATGTAGAGATGCCCCGCATGGACGGCCTGCACTTGGTAAAACGCCTGCGTGAGGGGAAAACCTACCGCACCACTCCTATTGTGATGTTCTCGTCCATTATGAGTGATGAGAACCGGAATAAAGCCCTCAGTCTTGGTGCCAACGACACCATGACCAAGCCTGAAATCGGCAAACTGGTAGGGCTGGTCGATGGCTATCTGTTGTAACGCGCTGCGTTGACCAAACCGCATAAAAAACGCCCGGCTGTGAGAACAGTCGGGCGTTTTGCTATTTAGGGGGATGCATAATCTCAGTCTGCCATACAGAACGTGGGAGCCAGTCTTATGCCGAAGACGGGAATCAATGGGATCAGCCCTTCCCCGCATTCGCCACTTTGGCTTTGATCCAGCCGATCACCTTGCCGAAAAACGGCAGTTTCTCGTAGAAGTGCTCACCCGCATCCCAGAAGTCAGTGTGGTGGGTGATACGCCCCTCCTCATCCTGTTCAATCTCGCTGACGCCGGGAAATTCCCAAAGACCGATGGTGTCCAGATGGCCGCTGAAGCGCCACTTCACCAGATAATGCCGGTTGTGCAGCGGATCATGTTCGGGGTGTTCAAACACGGCTTCGATAAGAAAACGGGCATTTTTGACCGAGCTGTGGAAATGATTCAGCAGATGGCATACCGCAGTTGGGCCGTTGATGCACTGAAAAGGGTCTTTAAAAACGATATTAGGATGCACCAGATGAGCAATATCTGCTGTCGTTAACGGTCTGGAATGCTGTTCACCCTGAAACAGATCAAAATAGTGTTTGAGCTGTTGGTGCAGCTGATCCGGTTGTTCCTGCTGATGGCTTTGCTCCGCTTCGGAATTAGCGTCCATGACCGGTACCTCTGTTGATCATCGGGAAGAAGATACGATCAGGTAACCATTTTAGAACGCTCATGGCAATGGCCATTCGGGTTGGGAAGACAACCTCAAACTGTTTGCCGGAAAGTCCTTTGACGATAGCGTTGGCGGCTTCGTCAGCGGTGATCAGAAAAGGCATGTCGAAATCGTTTTTATCCGTCAGCGGTGTTTTAACAAAGCCAGGATTGATCAGGCGGATATCAACACCGGAACGGTAGAGTTCGGACCGAAGTGACTCGGCCAGGTTGATCAGGGCAGCCTTGCTGGCGCCATAAGCACTGGCCGTGGGCAGCCCCCGATAACCGGCAACAGATGCGACAATTGCTATTTGCCCCTGCTGGCGTTCAAGAAAATGAGGGAGCAGTACCTCAAGCGGGATCGCTGCCCCCAGGGTATTGATTTGTAAAAGTTTACTGATTGTTTCTGCCTTGAACTTGTCTGCATCCATCGGCTGGTGCGTACCGGCATTCAGGATGACACGATCAGGAAGTCGCTCCTGCTCAATCAGCTGGTTAAGGCATTCCGTCACCTGGTCTTTATCTGTCACGTCGCAGGGTAGTGCCAGAATTCGTCCGGTCAGGCTGGACGCTTCATCGACCACTTTCTGGAGATTATCTGAGCTTCGGGCGCTTATTGCGACGGTCTTGCCCGCTTCGGCATAAGCCAAGGCAACAGCTTTACCGATACCCTGACTGGCACCGGTAATCCAGATCAGTTCCTGTGACATGAAATCACCTCATAATATTCTGATGTGTATTTGCGAATTTCAGACAACCTGGTGATCGGTCGGATCACTTAATCCGGATAACAGCGTTGGCAATTGAGCTGGATAGTTGAGCCATCATCGGCAATAAAGCGCATCCGTACCCAACGCTGATCGTTGGCGTACCAAACCCAGGTATCTTTCAGATCTCCTGTGTAGCGGTAACGGGTGGCGAGTACTTCCTCGCGTCCATCGGAAACCCGTTCAAGGTCTTCTTTTTTCAGTTGAATCTGATTCAATTCTCCGGTGAGAGAGTTGAACAGCTGTCTTTGTTGAATAATGCCACAGTTGTAGTGATTGCTCAGCGCCAGAGTTTGCGCCCCATTGGTGAGCGGTCTAGCCGCTTCTGTCGCCATTTCACCTTTCTTAGCCTGGCGCAAGCCACCACGCCAGAAGGGCAGGCCGCTGGCATCCTGTGTGCGTTGCAGAAAGGTCTCGCTTAACTCACCATTGCGATCGATTCGACTGGAGAAGCTTGTCAGTCTGTTTCCCTGCCAGTGCTCGATACCCAGATAACGAAAGCGGTATGAGAAAAAGAGAAACGCTTTAAAATCCAGCGCCATACGGCTCTCAACCTGCCAGTTTGCATCATTACCCGTGAAGTTAACCTGATAGCTGCCCACCAGTCTGCCATTACGGGTGACTTCAAAACTGATTTCATCTCCGTAGAGTTGCTGCCAGTGGGACAGGCTATGAAAGTTTTTCTGAGGCAAAAGCTGCTGTAAGGAGGCGGTATCCGAGTTATCAGCTATCGCCTGCCGGTCAGCGAGCAGAGCGCTGCTGAGGACAATAATAAGGCCTGCCAGTAGCCGCTGCCCGCTGCTGCTGATTGGTTGCTGAGAGCTAGCCATGTTTGTTACTCCGGCTTTTTCAGGCGGAACAGATAAACATCGATACTTTCATGGCGGAAACCGCTTTCGCAGTAGCAGAGGTAGTAGCGCCACAGACGGCGGAAGCGATCATCGAAACCCAGTGGCCGGACCGACTCCCACGCATCTTCAAACTTATCCCGCCATGCAGACAGCGTACGGGCATAATCCTGACCAAAGGCTTGCTGATGATTCAGTTCCAGACCGGCTTGCTCCGCTTGCTCCTGCACGACGCGAGGCGTCAGCAGCATGCCACCGGGAAAGATATAGCGCTGAATAAAATCGGCATTGTTTCGGTAGCTCTCAAAGCGCTTTTCCTCAATCGTGATCACCTGAATCACGGCTTCACCACCGGGTTTCAGACGGTCATAGAGGGTTTTGAAGTAGGTTGGCCAGTGCGCTTCACCAACCGCTTCCAGCATCTCAATGGAGGCTATTTTGTCGTACTGACCTTCAATCATGCGGTAATCGGTCAGGGTTGCTTCTCCCCGGTTATCCACCGCCCGATTTTTCAGCCGGTTCTGAGCCCAGGCTAGTTGCTCTGTGGATAAGGTGACACCGTGGTACTGACTCTCTTTATGTTGGGTCAGCAGTCGCTCGGCAAAGCCGCCCCAGCCACAGCCTATCTCCAGTACTTTATCCTGGGGCTGAATATTCAGCAGTTCCAGAATGCGGTCATACTTATTGTGCTGAGCCGTCTGCAGCGTTTCCTTAGGATGCCGATAGAGCGCAGAAGAATAGGTCATGCTGGGGTCGAGCCACTGAGCATAAAACGCGTTACCCAGATCGTAGTGTGCGGATATGTTGCGTCGGCTGCCCTTGAGGCTGTTGTCATTCAGGCGATGCAGCAGGCGGTGTAGCCAGCGGCCAAAGGCACTGCCTTCAAAGACATCATCTAACGCCTTGTCATTATGCATGGCCCACTCTGTGACCTGAAGAAGGTCATCGGTTTCCCAATCACCTTCAATGTAGGCCTCTCCCCAGCCGAGAACACCGGAGATATAGGCTTTTCGAACCGCTGCGGTACTGTTCAGTCGAATGGTGGGTGCCGGGACACTTTCCTTAATATCGCCAATATGGACGGATCGCTGATCGGGCAGTACCAGAGTCAGGCGACTCAGATGTGCTTTTTGCATGGTGCGGATCAGCCAGCGCCAGAAAGGGTGTCGAATCTGATTAACCTCAACGTCATGACTGCCCTGCTGTGTATTCGCTGCAGGTTCATGACGACTGAAACCTGAAGCCGATACCGCAGTGCTTTCAGAAGAGGCCGGTGCCTGTGTTGTTGAACGTGAATTGGACAGCATGGTTTATTCCTCTTTTGTTGTCGTTGCCAGAGGCTGGCCTTTGGAGACAAGCGGGGGATGGGCGATGCCTTTTCGACTGACCAGTGGGATCTTTTTCAGCCAAAGACGCAGAGCTTCCCAATGAATGCCTGCAATGACTTTATAGGTGAACAAGGGGCGTTTAAGAGCCATCGCGATCAGGCCTGAGGAGCTGAGTGGTGTGCTCTTTCCGGTAAGGGTTGCGTTTAACAGCAAGCCTTCACGGTCTTCCTGACGAATCAGAACCTTGAGTACATCCCCTGGCGTCGCAATCCTGAAACGATATTGGCAATCCATATTGATAAAAGGCGAGACATAAAAAACTTTATCCGCCTGATGACGCAAGGCGCTTTTCTCGCCTATCTGCACAGGCTTAGCTTCGACGGCATACACGTGTTTCTGGCTGAAGGTATTACTGACCTGATAGAGCGTGGTGTACAGCTCACCGGCTGCGTCATAGCAGAAGAAAATACACAGGGGATTGAAGCTGTAGCCCAGGTGTCGGGGCATGCACAACAGCTCAATGCGGGCAGCCGGATCACAGCCATTGTCGGCCAGAAGACGCTGCGCATGTTGCTTCAGGGTGTCGCCTTTTTGTGTGACGTAATCTTTATCGTAGAGACTGAACAGCCCCGGACGGTTATACGCGAACAGGCGTAGCCCCAGCTTTTTACCGGCGCTGTTCTCCAGTTGAGTCAGTTCATCCAGGTCCAGCAGAAAGGTTCCGGTTTTATAGACAAAGCGATGACGGACCGGTTTTACCCGGTCGTGCATCACGGTGCTGTAATAAAGACGACTGTTCAGGCCATTATCCGAATGCGCAGACTGAGACATATCCGTTACCCCGATCAACTGACCTTAGATGGCTGGTTGGCTGATGATTGAATGGCAGACGATTGCTGCACTGATACATGACCGGGCCAGAAGATACGACCTGATTCATTTTCAACCTGCCATGGGCGACGCACATCGCCCAGCGCCTCAGCAACAGCAAGACCGGATTGCAGGCCATCTTCATGGAAACCAAAACCAAAGTAAGCACCGCAAAACCAAGTGTGGTTCTGTCCCTGCAGTTTGTACAACTCCTGCTGAGCGGCCATCGCGTTTTTATCAAA
The DNA here is from genome assembly GCF_982874595.1 of Oceanospirillum sp. Classification (NCBI taxonomy): domain Bacteria; kingdom Pseudomonadati; phylum Pseudomonadota; class Gammaproteobacteria; order Oceanospirillales; family Oceanospirillaceae; genus Oceanospirillum; species Oceanospirillum sp. The sequence continues at coordinate 110,905 of NZ_CEYNZH010000011.1, forward strand.
CACGGGATGGTCATAGAGGAAGCTACAGTGAATGCTGCCCTCTTCCGGCTCTACCGGTGGGTTCAGCGTCACAATCAGAGGTTCATCTGTTTCCAGCGGTTGTAGCTTGTTCATCCAATAGCTCACCGCCAGAGACTCTTGATTATGCCGTTCTCCGGTACGGCCACGAAGATAGTTCCAGCTGGACCATAGCTTGCGGTTTTTTGGCATCAGGCGGGTATCACTATGCAGAATCGCCCTGTTGCGCTGATAACCAAACGCCCCCAGCAGATGCTGCTCTTGCTGCGTTGGGTTGCTCAGCAACTGAAGCGCTTCGTTGGCATGACAGGCAAGGACCACCTCATCGAACTCCCGCTGTTCGCCACGGGAATCCACCACGATCACCTTGGTTTCACCTTGCTCTTTATTCGGGCGGATCACCTGACGGGCACCCCGGTTGCAGAAGCTCGCAGGCTGAATCTCCCGAATCAGTTTGCTGACATATTCCCGGCTGCCGCCACGCACGGTGTGCCATTGAGGACGGTCATCAACCTGCAGCAAGCCATGGTTCTGGCAAAAATTCAGAAAAGCCAGCGCCGGGTATTCCAACATCTGATCAGCGGGAGTAGACCAGATAGCGGCTCCCATCGGGATCAGGTGGAGATCGCGGAAATCATCGGAGTAATTAAACTTTTTCAGCAGTTCGCCCAGCGTCATCTCTTCCGGAATCTTATCCTGCAAGGTATCGGATTCTTTATAGAAGCGCAGTACGTCTTTCAACATACGCCAGATACGAGGATTGAGGACGTTTTTCAGGTTAGGAAAGATGCCGCTCAGGCCGTTACCGTTATATTCAATCTGGCCCTCTTCGGCGGAAACCACAAAGGACATATCGGTTTCCGGTGCATCAACGCCAATATGTTTAAACAGTGCGGTCAGGTTCGGGTAGTTCACCGGATTGAAGACGATAAAACCGGTATCCACCGGAATGCTGCCATCCTTTGTGTTCACGGTAACAGTGTTGGAGTGCCCCCCAAAACGATCATCCTTTTCAAACAGAGTGACGGAGTGTTTTTTGCTCAACAGCCAGGCCGCAGACAGACCGGAAATACCCGAGCCGATAACTGCAACCGCTTTGCCACTGGCCGAGTCGGCCGGAGACTGAGCGTCAGATGCTGAAATGTCGGTCACAGAGTGGCCGGTAACTGTAGAGACCATAAAGATGCTCCAAATAAGCTGATGTTCATAAATCCATTGACTGACTTTACGGCAGGGTGAGATAAGCAGATCACTTAAAAACAGGTGCCTGGATGATTCACCCTAATTTAGCAGCATAGCGTGAAACAGATCTCAAAACGTGCCATCGTGAGATCTCCGGAAAACGTGTTTCCTTTTTAGGATATAAATTCACCATCCTGTTGTATGCCCTGTGATCTGCCGTAATGATCGGGTCGTACAAGAGCGCAGACAACGGGAGATATTGGATGGAAAAAGTGCAATCAGCATCTCAGAACTGGAATCAGGCGCTGACGGAAGTGGGGTTAAACCGTGACCGTGAACAATTTGCGGCCCTGTATCAGCATTTTGCTCCTCGGGTGAAAACCTATCTTCTCAGGTTTGGACTGTCTGATGCTCAGGCCGAAGAGCTGGCGCAGGAAGCTTTGCTTCAGGTGTGGCGCAAAGCCGAGCAGTATCATGCTTCCAAAGCAGCGGCATCGACCTGGATCTTCTGTATCGCCCGTAACTTATTTATCGATCAGCAGCGCTCAGGTCGGGGTAAGCTTGAAAACAGCACCGACTCCTACCATGAGCATGAAGGATTGCTGAACCATAACGAGCAAGCCACAGAGGACGACAACAGTTGGCAAAGCTCACAGAAGCATATTGAAGACGCTTTGAAAGAATTACCGCTTATGCAAGCTCAGTTAGTTTATAAATCTTACTATCAGGGCAAGAGTCACAGTGAGATCGCTGCCGACCTTGAGATTCCGATTGGAAGTGTGAAGTCCGGACTGCGTCTGGCTTTCAAAAAGCTACGCCTATCCTTAGCCGCAGAAAGCTTTGCCGGGGGGGAAATGTTATGAGTTTTGATCCGATCACTATTACCCGAACCCCTGATTATCGTCTGGATTCGGCTCCTAAACATCACCCGGACGATGCCACTTTAGTCAGCTATGCGTCTGGTGGTTTGAGTGCCGGTGCTAAGTTGTTGCTGCAGTGCCACCTGGCCTGTTGTGAGCACTGCCGTGAACGGGTAGCGGAAGCAGAAGCCATTGGCGGTGGCTTGCTGGAGCATCTCCCTCTGGCTCAAATGAAAACCAGTGTTGATGATATCTGTGCCAAATTAGATCTTCTGGATGCAGCACCAACGTTCAGCACAGAACAGCAACCGGTAACACGGCCTGACTGGTTACCTGAATGGGCTGAGCCTATTGCTCAATGGCTGGAAACCGATCAGAACTGGCAGCGTTTAGCACCCGGTATCAGTCAGATTAAGTTTGATCAGCCTGAATTTTCCAAAGATAAGGCGGTACGTCTGCTGAAAATCTCACCTGGCACCTGCATGCCAAGTCATGGTCATAACGGTAGTGAGCTGACGCTAATTCTCAGTGGATCCTACTGTGATGAGACTGGCCGGCTTTGCGCGGGTGACGTTGCGGATCTGGATCCGGATATCAAACATCAGCCCATTGCAGACCGGGATCAGGATTGTATCTGTCTGATTGTTACCGATGCACCGTTGAAGTTTGAAGGTTGGATTCCAAAGCTGATGCAGCCGTTTTTTGGCTTATAACTCCCTTAAAAGGTTCTATCGGGAATTAAGCACCCTGCTTTGGATTCTTTAGAGAGTCGAGTAAATACTCGGTTTTTCCCGGTGGTTACAAACTGAAAAGCCCGATACAAAATCGGGCTTTTTTTATGCCAAAAAAGAGGAGTACTCTATTAAGAGTCAAGTGTTATGCTCTTTCTGAAAAACATAAACCATAAGAACCATAACCTACGTGCTACTCTCCATTTTTGAGATAAGGATACTTCTGCCATGGCCTTTAACCTGCAATGGGCTGATAACAAGCCGACTCCGTGGAGTCTGGGCAAAATCGTTTGTATCGGACGTAACTATGCCGAGCATGCTAAGGAACTGAATAATCCTGTGCCGGCCAAACCTTTGCTCTTTATTAAGCCCGCGACGGCTGCCGTTGATATCGCTCAGCCACTGCACCTGCCTGCAGGTCAGGGTGAATGTCATCATGAGGCAGAGATTGCACTGTTGGTGGGCGATACCATCAGCAAGGCGAGCCCGGAAGACGCGATGATCAATATTGTCGGGGTTGGTCTGGCATTGGATCTGACGCTGCGTGACCTGCAAAGCCAGCTGAAAGAGAAAGGTCATCCCTGGGAAGTATCCAAAGCTTTTGATGGCTCTGCGCCTTTGTCGGGCTTTATTCCCTGCGAGCCGATTTGTGATGAGCACCTTGAGATCAGCCTGAGTGTTAACGGCAAGCTGAGACAGCAGGGCAGCTGTGATCAGATGATAACCCCAGTGGCTGAACTGGTGAGTTTTATCAGCCAGATCTTCACACTGGAAGCCGGTGATGTGATTCTGACAGGAACGCCTGCAGGCGTTGCGGCAATCAATCCTGGTGATCGTTTTGAGATGTCGCTGAAAAATCAGCGCCAGGAAGAACACTTGCTGGTCACGGGATCTGTTGCGGGCTGACACGGGTCAATAAGTTGCCTATCTAGAGGTAAAAAGTGAAGCCTGTCTCTGGTCAGAGGCGGGCTTCTTATATATCTATGGTGCTTTCCAATAATAATAAGAGGAGAGCGCATTGCAGTTCTTTCCCAGTCAATGGCAGGTTTTTCAGCAACAGACTTCACTGGAAGGTAAGCTGATAGCGGTCGCCGAACAACTCAAAGTACTTTGCGCTGATGTTGAGCGCTTTTCGGTAGCCGTTTATGACGAAAAAACGGATATGCTGAAAACTTATTACTCTACCAGTCAGTCTGATGAAGCGATTACCCGCTATCAGGCAAGATTGAATGCCGTGCCGTCTCTGAAGCAGCTGAGTCTGGCTTCTACCCCTCGTGTGATCAATGATCTGAGTTGCCTCAGCGGGAGCGACACCTATCACAGTCAGGCTTTGCTGAAACAGGGCTGGCGTTCCAGCTGTACGCTGCCGATGCGCTACAGCGACAGCTTTATGGGCTTTATCTTTTTTAATGCCCGTAAACCGGATGTGTTTATCGGTCATCAGCTGATCCATCTGGAGTTGATTGGTCAGCTGATCACTATGCTGGTGCATGATGAGATCGCGCAGGCAAGAACCTTGAAAGGAGCGGTACAGTCAGCTCTGGCGCTTTCCTGTGGCCGGGACGAAGAAACGGGCCAGCATCTTGAGCGCATGGGTTATTACTCGCGCATCATCGCCCATCATATTGCCGGGTCTTTTGGTTATGATGATCATTTCGTGGAGCAGGTTTTTCAGTTTGCGCCAGTGCATGATCTGGGCAAGATCGCGATTCCGGACAGTATTCTGCTCAAACCGGGTAAGCTGACAGATGATGAATATCGTGAAATGCAGACCCATACCGTCAAAGGGGCGCAGATGCTGGAAGATGTTTTTGAACATCATGGGATTCAACAGGGAGATTCCTGCCGGATTCTGCGCCATATCGTGCTGTATCACCATGAGATGTGTGATGGCTCAGGCTATCCCTATGGGCTGACGAAAGACGATATTCCGCTGGAAGCACGAATTGTGGCCGTCGCCGATATTTTTGATGCCCTGACCTCTCGCCGCCCTTATAAAGAACCCTGGAGTAATGAAAAAGCGCTGGCGACCTTGCAGGAGATGGCTGAGCAGCGATTATGCCCGGACTGTGTGCAGGCGTTGGCCGACAACATGAAAGAGGTCTGTATCGTTCAGCGGATGTATGAGGAGAGCCTGTTCTGACCAGAGCGGTAGATGTGGACAGGTTGATATCCTCCTGAAACCTGATCAACAGACGATGTCTAGTCCTGATATAAGTTGACACTTTTTTACAGCGCCCGATGAACCTCATC